>JAYRNN010000001.1:0-9712 GCA_041912175.1 Anaerolineales bacterium
AATACCGAGTGGGGTTTGGTAAGTATTGCTCATAATATGACAAAATTGGCGGCCCGTTAGGCCGCCTTTTTTTGTCTCTCGCTAAATTGCACCGATTATTCCCCTTGTAGGACTGTTTAGTCGTTCTTTCTAGACAGCCCCCAGATCGTACTATATTATTACGGGCCGGTGTAGTAGGGTACCTGCTTGCGATTTTGATAGCTGCCGACGTAGCTGAAAATGTCGGCTGCCACGCCAAGCCCAACCCAGATCCAATCAAAGCCGTTCAATGGGAAGACGAGCACATACATCAAAATTGTCCAGGGGAGAAAGATCAGGCCTAACAGACTGACCAGAAATGGGAAGTTGAAATTTTGGAATGCGAGGTTCACCCGAACCGGCGCAAGAAGCCAATAGACCAGGAAGCCTAGTCTAGGCCCAAAGAAAAAGAGCGCTGTAAAGAAACAACACATTGTCTAATCCTCCAGAAAAATATGATGAAGTTGGATTTTTGCAGCCGGGATCCGTTCATCATCCTGGCCAGGGTCAATCGACACGCTATAGGAATGAGTATATTGCCAGGCGCCTCGAGGTCAGGTCTATTTTTGACCTTAACCACATTCTCCTCATATTGATTGATACACCAAAAGCGGCGATCCGTTACGGAACTTGAAGGAAGAAAAGGTTCTCGCTTTAACAAAAAAAGCTCCATCGCTTACCGAAGCGATGGAGCTTTGGGGAATTATTTGGGCAACTAAACCAGCCTTGCGTTCAAGGTGATCTCGACCGCCGCCAGGGCGGCCGAAATCGGGCAGCCGGTCTTGGTGGCTTCGGCGATTTCCTGGAATTGCTCGGGGCTGATCCCAGGCACGCTTGCCTCGCATTCCAATTCGATCAGGGTGATGCGCACTTTGCCATCCACACGCCCCAGGTGGACTTTGGCGGTGGTGTGCACGCGCTCGGTCGGAAAGCCTGCCCGACCCAGGGCGCCGCTGATGGCCATGGTGTAGCAACCGGCGTGCGCGGCGCCGAGCAGCTCCTCGGGGTTGGCGCCAGAGGCTTCTTCGAAACGAGACGCGTAAGTGAACGGCCCTTCGAATGCGCCGCTGCCCACCTTTACGGTTCCACCACCCTCGCGTTGAGGGCCATTCCAGGTTGCTTCTGCAGTACGAATGGTCATGCGAATTTTCTCCTTAATCGGTCAGGCTGTATTCGAAATCGTTCATGTCTTCTTCGTCGCCGGGGTAGGAAGCGCTGGCCAGGTAATCCGTCTGCGATGACTCGAGGTCGGCAAACCTGCCGCGCACGAAGCCCGTTCCGGCCGGTATCAACTTGCCGATGATCACGTTTTCCTTCAGCCCAAACAGCGGGTCCTCTGTGGATGCGATGGCGGCGCCGGCCAGTACTTTGATGGTGTGTTGGAAGGACGAAGCCGAGAGGAATGAATCTGTGCTCAAGGAAGCTTTGGTGATTCCCAGTAGAATTTCCAGGAATCTTCCCGGTCGTTTACCTTGGGAAAGCATCTGTTCGTTCACTCTGCGCAACTCCAGGTAATCCACAAGATCGCCGGGTAGGAATTGCGTATCGCCTGGCCGGGTTACCTGTACCTTCGACATCATCTTGCGGATGATGACTTCGAAGTGCTTGTCATTGATGTTTTGGCCTTGCGAGCGATAGACCTTCTGCACCTCGGTGAGCAGGTAGACCTGGCAGGCAATGCGCCCCTGTATTCGCAGGATACGGTGTGGGTTCAAGGAGCCTTCCGTCAGCGCTTGGCCTGCCTGTACGTGATCGCCGTCGCGCGCCAACATGCGCGCTGTGCTCGGGATTTCGTACTCGGCCTCTTGCCGGCGCTCGAAGGACACGATGACCTTGGTGTTCGCGCCATCGGAAGCATCGATGCGGACGCGCCCCGCATTCAGAGCATTGATCGTCGCTTTTGCTTCGGACGGGTTGTCATCCGAGCCAATTTCCACGCGATATGCAATGACGTCGCCCTGTGCGACTTCCATCTCGTCAAGCACGACTACTGTCCAGCCCTCTGGAATCACATACTCTTCGGGCACCATTTCGGTGTGTTCGATGCGGGCGATGCGTAAGTCGCTGTACCGGTCCGACTGCATGACGCGCACCACACCGCTAATCTCTGAAACGACCGCCTCGCCTTTGGGGGTCTTGCGGGCTTCAAACAGCTCTTCGACGCGCGGCAGACCGGTGGTGATATCGCCGCCGGCTGCCACACCGCCGGTGTGGAAGGTGCGCAAGGTGAGCTGTGTACCAGGCTCGCCGATTGACTGGGCGGCTACGATCCCAACTGCCGATCCGATGGCGACCATCTGGCCACGGCCAAGGTCCATCCCATAACATTTGGCGCAGATGCCATGATTGAGCTCACAGGTGAGCGGAGAGCGTACCTTGATCTCTTGCACCCGAGAGGCCGAAATCTGGCGCACGCGCTCGTGGTCCATCATGTCGTCACGCTCGGCCAGGATTTCACCCGTATCAGGATCGATCACGCGTTCAGCAGCCATACGCCCATACAGGCGTGCGCCAATGGACTGACCGGCCACATCGTCGCTGCGCCGGATGATAACGCCTTCCAGCGTTTCACAGTCTTCCTCGTTCGTGATGACATCCTGAGCGACGTCCACCAGGCGGCGGGTCAAGTAACCCGCGTCAGCGGTGCGCAGGGCGGTATCGGCCAGACCCTTTCGGGCGCCGTGGGTGGAGATAAAGTATTCGAGGGCAGTCAAGCCTTCGCGGAAGTTGGAGCGGATCGGTAGCGGGATAATACGCCCAGATGGGTCGGCCATCAGACCGCGCATACCAGCCAGTTGGGAAATTGGGCCAAAACCACCTTTGGTAGCGCCGGAGATGGCCTGCGCGGCCAGGTTGCCGTTCGGGTCCATGGATCTTTTAACCGCGTCGCCTACCTGTGTGGTAGTGCGCTGCCAGATTTCAATCGTGCGCTCGTTCTGTTCTTGCTCGGTCAACAAACCACGCCGGAAGTCACGCGATACAGCTTCAACTTCCGTTAACGTGGCATTGATGATCTCTTCCTTTTCTTTTGGAACAGTAATATCGGACACTGCCAGGGAATAGCCTGAGCGGGTAGCGTACCTGAAACCGATATCTTTGATGTCATCGGCGATGTCGGGAGTGCGTTCCTCACCGCAAATCTCGTACAACTCGGCGACCAAATCTTTCAAGCCGCCTTTGTCCAACAAACGGTTGACGAAATGGGCTTCCGGCGGCAGGATGCGGTTAAAGAGCACTCGCCCGACGGTGGTTTCGATGCGGCGATTCTCTGTTTTCAGCAGGCGGTTATCCTGTTCGTCATACCAGGTATCGACAAGCAGTGTGATTTTGGCATGGATGTCGATTTGTTTCAGACTGTAAGCCAGCTCAACCTCATCCATATCGGCAAAAATGCGCCCATCGCCCTTGTGCTTTAGCTTATCGATTTTGGTCAGGTAGTATACGCCCAGGACCATGTCCTTGGAAGGGCTGATGATCGGTTCGCCATCGGCCGGCTTGAGCAGATTCCGCGAAGAGAGCATTAATGAACGCGCCTCATTGACCGCTTTTTGAGAGAGCGGCACGTGCACGGCCATCTGGTCGCCGTCGAAGTCAGCGTTGAAGGCCGTGGTGACCAGCGGGTGAAGCTGGATGGCGCTGCCTTCGATCAGGATCGGCTCGAAGGCCTGGATGCCCAGACGGTGTAGGGTCGGCGCGCGGTTGAGCAGCACCGGGCGCTCTTTGATTACCTCTTCGAGCACTTCCCATACTTCGGGCCGGTTGCGTTCAATGAAACGCTTGGCGCCTTTGACGTTTGCTGCATAGTTGTGCTGCACCAGGCGGGAGATCACGAACGGCCGGTAGAGTTCCAGGGCCATGTTCTTGGGCAGGCCGCACTGGTAGAGTTTTAGTTTCGGACCAACGACGATTACCGAGCGTCCAGAATAATCCACGCGCTTGCCGAGCAAGTTGCGGCGGAAGCGACCTTTCTTGCCTTTCAGCATGTCGCTCAATGACTTCAACTCACGCCGACCACGACGCGAGAGCGCTTTGCCGCGCTGGCTGTTATCGATCAACGAATCGACAGCTTCTTGTAGCATGCGCTTTTCGTTGCGCACGATTACGTCAGGCGCGCCCAATTCGAGCAGGCGTTTGAGGCGGTTATTGCGGTTAATCACGCGCCGGTACAGGTCATTCAGGTCTGAAGTAGCAAACCGGCCGCCATCCAACTGCACCATCGGGCGCAAATCAGGTGGGATAACCGGCAGGACGGTCAATACCATCCATTCGGGGCGGTTGCCAGAGCGGCGGAAGGCCTCCACGACTTTTAAGCGTTTGGTGGCCTTTTTGCGTTTTTGTTTGCTGCGCGAGGTGCGGACTTCGTGCCAAAGTTCCTCGGCTAGTTTGTCCAGGTCCAGGCGGCGCAGGATATCGTAGAAAGCTTCGGCGCCCATATCGGCCCGAAAAACTTGCCCCCAGCGTGATTTAAGCTCGCGGTAACGCGTCTCTCCCATGAACGTTAATGGACGCAGATCAAGCACCTCGTCTCGTTGGCGGGCATTCTCATCCCGAACCGCACTGGACTGGTCGTCCAAGGCATTGCGGAGCGATTCCATATTCAGCTCTGCCTCGGCGCCTACTCGTTCCCTTTCCATGCGAATGTGCTCCAGGTCACGCTGTTTTTGGTCCTTGAGCTCGTTTTCCAGTTCTTCAAGGCGTTCTTTGATGTAATTCTGTACCTTTGTCAGGTGCTGGCTGGCGATTGTCTCGCCGGCGCTGACGATCACAAGGTCTGAATCGGGAAAGTGAAGGTCCATACGTTGCGATTCGCCAAGCTTTTCGCGCAAGCTGGCTTCGATGCGTTGGCCGCCTTTGATGATGGGGTCTAATTTCTCAGCCACATCCTCTTCATATCTTTGTTCGATCTGGCTGCTCTGCTGTTGCAGCTCAGCGCGCTGGCGATCGCGGGCGGCCTTGATTTCGGCGATTTTGGCATTAATCTTGGCAGCCTGCTCACGTTCCGTAGTGGTGATTTTTTCTTCCAGGCGTTTGAGGGCTTTTTGGCGGGCTTCATCATCTACATAAGTGACTACGTACTGCGCGAAGTAGAGCACACGGTCCAGGTTCCGCCGGGAGATGTCCAGCAGCAGGCCCAGGTAGGAGGGGATGCGCCGGGTATACCACACATGCGCTACAGGAGCCGACAGCTCGATGTGCCCCATGCGTTCACGTCGCACTGAAGAACGGGTCACTTCTACGCCGCATTTATCGCAGACAATGCCTTTATAACGGATATTCTTGTACTTGCCACAATAACACTGCCAATCACGCGTCGGGCCGAAGATGGCTTCACAGAACAGGCCATCTTTCTCGGGGCGCAGACGGCGATAGTTGATAGTTTCTGGCTTGAGCACCTCTCCATAAGACCAGCTCCGAATAGTTTCTGGCGAAGCCAGGCTAATACGAAGTGCGGTCAGTCCTTTAGTCTCCACTATAGCCTCCTGAAGCACGGGTTAAAACGGTTAATGCAATCAGATTCATGATTACTCGCTCGATAATTCCAGGACCGAGTCTAATGAAATCACCAATCTTACCAGACCGTTGTATAGACAGAAAAATACAAGCGCATGAGAATCATTCTCTAGCGCTTTGGTGGGGAAATCCGTAATCATCGGAATCGTAACGTAAGATTATACCTTGCATCTATAATAATGGTCAAGGTAGACCTGAAAATATTAACGATTATCTTATATTGGCGTTACGCTTAAACGCGCGGTGTTTTTGGGCCAGGAGGTTGTTTGAATGGAATTGCCATGTAAAAGGTGCTGCCTTTGCCAAGCTGGCTCTCTACCCACACCTGCCCATGGTGTCGCTCGCAGATCGAACGAACGATTGCCAATCCCAAGCCACTGCCCTGGTTTTCCTGCGTACCTGGTTGCTGAAAGCGATAAAATTTTTCAAACAAGCGCGGCTGATCCATCGGCGATATGCCGATCCCATTATCGCTGACCTCGAAGATGATCCGCTCGGCCTGCGGTTGAACTCGCAGTGTGATTTTTCCCTCGTTACGAGTATATTTAATCGCATTTTCCAACAGGTTATGCAAGGCTTGTTTGAGCAGGGCAGGGTCGGCCTCTAGGGTCGATCCCACACCCTGGGCAGGAATTTCGGTCTTTATTTGGATCTTCTTTTGGGTAGCCTGAATTTCTAGCTCATTTACGACTTGATGGACAATCTCATCCGGCGAGATCGCCTCTGGCTGTAAGCCGAGGCCGGTTTCGATGCGCCGCAGGTCCAGTAAATTGTTCACCATACGCGTCATACTTTCTACACCCGCAACGATCTTGCGCGCGTAGTTGGTCTGCTGCTCATTGAGTTGTCCCACCATCTCAAGCATCGTGGCATAACCACGCATCAGCGCCAGCGGCGTGCGCAGGTCGTGGCTTACCGTCGAGACGAATTCGGATTTGAGCGCATCCAATTCTTTGAAGCGTGTTACATCGAGGAGGATACAAACCTGACCCACCCGCTGTCCTTCGGCGGCGACTGTATAGACGCTTGCCTGGTAAATCAAGCCTTTTTGTAAATCCACCTCCGCCGAATGCATATCTGAGGTGGTCGTTAGTAACAGGTCAAGCAATTCTTTATGATGAATAATTTTTTCAATCGGTTGGCCAGCTTCAGGTTCAAATCCCATGCCGAATAATTGCCAGGCGGCAGGATTTGATAGGATCAGACGGTTGTGCTGGTCGGTGACAAGGATCGGCTCCGGGCTGGAGTTAAGGATCGCCTCCAGGCGTTTTCGGCCAATTTCTGCATTCAGGAACAGGCGTGTGTTGGCGGCGGCAATGGCTGCCTGGCCTGCGATCGTGGTCAGGTAATTGAGCTCTTCTTCTGTAAAGGTGTGCGATTGGTCATAAGCAGCCCACATGACGCCATAGGTTTGACTTTCATGGCGCAGGCTGAAAGCGGCCAGCGAGTCCGGGTAGGGTAGCCCAGGTGTTAAAGTAAGCAGGCGCGGTCGCGTCAGATTGTTCAGGATTAATCGGTCTTGTTGGCGAGTCAACGTCAGGATTTGTTCGTCGAGGTCGCAGTATAAGTCTTTCGATAGACCTGCACTGTAGCAAGTCGGCTCTGGGGCGCTTCCATCCAACTCAGGAACGACCGAGGGGGATAGAATCACCCGCGCCAGACTGGCGCCCATCGCGACCGCCGAGTTCAGCACCGGTTGCACCGCGTCAACCATATCCAGATTGGTCGCGACCCCCTGGCTGACAGCCAGCAAGCGGTTTAGCTCATCCAGGCGTTCCTTTACGCTAACACGCATTTTTTCGAAGGCCGCGCGTACCTGCGCGATTTCATCTTCTCCTTCTACGAGCAGCGGTTTGTCCAGGCTTCCCTTTGACATATTGTCTGCTTCAGCCGCCAGGTTTGTTAAGGAGCTTGTCACCACACGCAATCCCAGGCTTAACACGATCACAGCCAGGCAGGACAAGACAAGCACCATTCCTAAAAGCGGGATTAGAACACGCAGCGCCAATTGTTGGGCGGCATGGATCGGAACAGTGACGATCGCCGTCCATGGTACGCCGCTGATCGGTTGGAAATAAACGAAATTACGCGTCCCATCGGAGGAGTTTTCCTGGTAAAAAGATTGTGGGCTGTCGGTACTGCCAGGATAGCTCGTCATGAGCATATTTGGATCTGGATGGATTAAGATGCGCCCATTTTGATCAATAAGCATCCCCTCAGCATTGAATTCTTCCATCCCGTTCAGGCCGGTGATCAGGGGGCGACTCATCGGATTGTTCGCCAGGTCGGTGCGCGCCAGGATGATCCTGTGGATCGCATGGTCTTCGTCGGCGACTCCAGACATAAATGATACCTGTGCGGCAGTGCTATCTTTGCGGGGTGGCAGTGTGAATGATTGGAACGGCAGCCCATTCAAGGCGAGCTGAATGCCGACCTGCTCATCCAGGGAGATTTGCTGGCCGGTGAACTGGCTGTCAGGGTAGGCGCTGATCGTTTGTCCCTGGTCATCCAGGATGACCAACTGGCTAAAAAATGGCTCACTTTTGATCATCTCGCTTAGCAGTTCAGTCAACTGGTCGGGTCGGGCGCCGGCCAGGCGGGGATCGCTCGATAACTTGGTAACTAAATTTTGACCATTTTGCATAAAGTAGGGCGCCTGGTTGGCGACGATTTGGGTGGTTGTGCGCATCTGGCTTTCCAATATATCGCGCGCCACTTTACCAGCCAATAACCAACTTCCGATAAACATGGTTAAGATCATTAAAATCCCTAGTGGGACCATACTGGAGAGAAGACGCACCTGTAGGCTGCGCTCTGCCGGCGATGGTTCCAGTGGGGCCTGGCTGCCCCAACGAGCAGGCCGCAGATTCCGAATAAATTGGACGGTTAATCCGGCGATGAGAAGCTCGGTTCCCATCACCAACCAGGCATTTGGTACGTTGCTGAAAGCATAGTCAAGTTGAGACGCCAGGCTACTTTGTACTGTGTATGGCGCTGTGGCCATATAGATGATCGGGTAGATCAGAGCCAGCAACAGTGCGGCGTAGAATGGCTGGCGCAGCCAACCATAGATGCGCGTCCGATAGCGCTGATTGATGGCCGCGCTGAAAAGGACGGCCAAAAGCATGCTTTCGAGCGGTGTGAATGGACTGTGTGTACCCCAAAGAGCCTGGATCGTACCTGCCAACAAGCCCAAAATGGCGGCAGGAAGCGGGCCAAGCCACCCCCCGGCAAGCATCCACGGCACGGCCGATAAGACCATGATGTTGACCCCGGTCATTTCCACTGGCAGTCCTGGCAGCGGCGCCCCTGCGCGGGCATCGAGATGGATCCCAAGGAACAGGCTTGTGATTGGGGTGATCACCAAAAGGATAAGGAACAGCAGGATCGAATTTTTCTTGCCCTGTCCGGTCGCACCTGCTCGATAACTGGATCGTTGCAGTTCTCCCCAACTGGCGCTTCTTAAATAATACAGGCACAAGGCGATGATGAGCGCCATGACAAACCAGGCTAACCAGCCCAGGATACCTTCTGGAAGATTGATATAAGCGCTGTTTGTAATCAGGGTAAATTGAAAGTTCATTTTATTTTTTAGGCCCACTCAATCGTATCACAGGTTGCCTGCGAGAGGTCCGAATACACCCCTCGTTGTTCAGGAGGAAGCATTGCTGAAAGGATATACATCGCTTCGTCAGTCATTTTTCTGAGCTGGTCGTGCCGTGCATGTCGATATTCTTTGCGGTAATAAAATGGTTTTCCAAAACTGACCCGCGCCCCCGCACCCTTCCAGCGCGGGCTGAAAGGGAATGTGGGGAAACCGATCGTTCCGCTGATTGCCACCGGGATGGTCGGCGATTGGCCGCGGCTGGCCATGTAGGCTACTCCCACGCGCCCTTGTTGAAGCTGCGGGCTGCGTGTCCCTTCCGGTGCGACCAGCACAATTTCGCCCGCTTTGAGCACCTCCAAAACCTGTTGGAGAGCCTGGCGGTCCGTCTCCTCGCGGCGAACTGGAATTACTTCCCATAACCTTGGAAATATACCGACAACCGGATAATTATAGACTTCGATTTTTGCCAGGGGGACGATATTGCGCGGTATGATGTTAAGCACGACAAAGGGGTCGATGAAGTTGATATGGTTGATCATCAAGAGGGCAGAACCGGAAGAGGGCACGTTATCGAGG
>JAYRNN010000002.1:0-6735 GCA_041912175.1 Anaerolineales bacterium
CTCCCAATATACTTTGCTTATAGCGAACTTTTAAATCGCGCCAAACAAGAAAGACAAGCAACTCGCGAAACTGCCAGAGCTCATGCCAGGGCAGGTTTACCCGATAATGAGCTGGTTCAATCACTGTGGTCGGTTTCATCGCATTGTTGGATTTGGATACGACTGATGAGTTTGACAACTTTATCGCCTGCTTCGCCTGGCCATCTTTTGAACGACAATCAGACCAATCAACATGAAAACTGGGATGGTGGCGATGATCACCGGCCATCCGGTACCCGTATTCATAGATTTTTGGTTTTTATTTAGATCTGGGGTTTGGTTCAACACTGAAGCGTTAGCTGCTATGGTTTGCTTTGGGCCAGTGGACATAGCGTCTGGGGTAGCGGCCAGGGTAGGAGTGGGGCTGGGTGTGGGAAACGGGAGAAACGGAACTGGACTGGCTGATGTCTGTTTTGATGTGTACCAATACTGGATCTTTTGCTGGCTTGGGCGTTCATCCCAGAACACAAGGTGCAATTGGTTTCCAGCGTTAATGGACATGGTAGGATAGGCAACATGGCGTTGTGTGGTTGTGTCGATGGTTTGTCCCACTGGCGGAATCCCTGTTTCATCGCCAGACGGTATATAAACTAATTCGGACCAACGTTGGCCCTGGAAGTAGCCGTACCAGATTCGTTGATCATCTACAGATGTCGTCAGGTGTAATGTTCCCAAATTATCTACCGCAAGTTGAGGCGGACCCTCAGAACCCCCTAAACCAGCTTGGACCAAGGTGTTTACCGTAGACCAGGTCTGGCCGCCATCCTGCGACCAACGGTGGTATCGTCCGCCTGTCCCGGCAGCCCCATTCCAGGCCACATGTATGACCTGATCGCCAAAGGTGGCCAGGTTGATTTGATTGTAGTTCCCACTCGCCAACTGTTGTGCACGAGACCAGGTTACCCCACCGTCATCAGAGTTGGAATAATACAAGCCCAGCGGCGGCCAGGCCTGTGGTAGCTGATATTCGGTCCAAACAACATGGATTTTGCCATTGCTGCTCATAGCAGCCTGCACGTAGTCGGCGGCGGCGTCCAGGCTATTGGTGTATGATATTGCCGTCTCACCAGACCATGTCAAACCGCTGTCTTCAGAAGTTATCATTTCTGGTCCTGTGGAGGCGAGACCCGGAAAAACGACGTAAAGCCTGTCCTGATCGTCAACCAGAATCCGTGCATGCGAGAAACCACTGGCAATCGTAATTGATGGCATCCAGCTCCTGGCCGAGGTTGCTTGATCAACAGGGGCCTGAGAATAATAGATGGCAAGCCCATCTCCCCAGATCAAGTGGATGATCCCTTTCGAATCGACCACCGCGCTTGGACCGCTAATCCTGGATTCGCTGAAGATATCTACCGGCTCGGACCAACTTTTTCCGTCCGATTGTGAATAATATAAAGATTGGAAATCACTCGAATAAGGGGACCAGAAAAGATGTAGTAGCCCGCTTTGATCGGCAACCAAAAAAGGCTCCGAAATCTGATCCTGGCCTTGTGTGATCCGTTGAGGATAGGACCAATCGAAGGGGCTGGATTGAGCGGCAGCTAAAAACGATGTTGTGCTGAATAAACCGAGGATAAGGGCGCTTTGTAATGCGATTTGATACAACCGTAAAAATCTAGGTTTCATCTTCCATCAAATATTCGTTCGACGATATGGTGGGCGGCGTGCCCATCGCCAAAGATTTGTGGTGGTAGGGTGACCGGCCAGGAAGTCCGTCTAGCGGCCTGTAAAATCATTTCAGGGTTGGCGTCGACAATCCGGTTCCAACCTGCCTGAACGGTTTCAACCCACTCAGTTTCTGGTCGCAAAGTCAGACAGGGTACGCCAAAGAAAAAAGCTTCTTTTTGTACTCCGCCGCTATCTGTCAGGATCATTTTGGCATTCTTCTCAAGGATTAGCATATCTAGATAACCGACAGGGGGTATAAATCTTATCCCAGGGAACATCTTGGACAAGCCAAACTCTTGCATTTTCGCTCGTGTGCGGGGGTGAAGCGGTAATATCACCGGTATCTCTAGTCTTTCCAGGGCTAGGAGTAGATCACTTAACCGTTGATGGTCATCTGTGTTGTAAGCCCGGTGAATGGTGGCTAGATCGTAGCCTTTCGGCGCCAGGTTAAGATCGGCAAGGATAGTCGAAGCCTGCTGGGCTGGCACGCTGAAAGCTACGGCTGCATCGTACATCACATCTCCCACCCAGTAAACGCCGGGTTGGCCGCCTACCAATCCTTCTCGGCGGAGATTTTCTACTGCCGTTTGCGTTGGGCATAGGAGCAGATCGGAACAGTGATCGGTCAGAACACGATTATGTTCTTCTGGCATCTGGCGGTTATAGGAACGCAAACCAGCTTCTATGTGTGCAATTGGAATGTGCAATTTAACAGCGGCCAGGGCCCCGGCCAACGTAGAGTTGGTGTCGCCATAAACGAGCGCCCAATCCGGTTTTACTTGCTCCAATACTTCTTCGACGCCGACCATCATTTGCGCAGTCTGGTATGCCTGGCTTCCAGAACCGACATTCAGATTTTTTTGAGGCTGCGGTAAACCCAGCTCGTCAAATAAGAGTTGGGAGAGTTGGTCATCGTAATGCTGTCCGGTATGTAAAATATACTCTTCGCAGCCACGGGAGCGGAGCGCCAGACTTACAGGAGCAGCTTTAATAAATTGGGGGCGAGCGCCTAATATAGTAACGATTTTCACGGCAAATCATATGCAGAACCTACCGAGCGGTAGATCCAACCGGCGCTCTTAAGAGCAACGCCATCAAAAAACAGTCTGCCATCGACGATAACAGGTTGCTTGAGTGCAATTTTTAATTTTTCGAGTTCAATTTTACGATATTGGCTATGGCGTACCATCAGGATAACTGCGCTGCAACCATGTGCTTTTTCCAATAAATCCCCTTGAAATTCATGGATATAAGGATCGTGCACGATCACCTGTGCCCCGAGTGAGGACAAACACTCTTTGAGATGTGCACTCGGGCTGTTGCGGATATCCGCCGTATCTTCCAGGTAGGCATAACCCAATAGCAAGATTTTTGCGGAACTAATTTCCTGCCCGATTTCTGAAAGGACCCGAACTGTCAGATCTGCCATGTGCGCTGGCATTTGATCATTAACAACGCGGGCGGCCGGGATCAAACGTAATTTGAGGTCCGTTCCTTTTACTCCAGAAGCCAATAGCCAGGGATCCTTAGGAATACAATGCCCGCCTACCCCGGCGCCAGGTAAGTGCATTTGGCGGAAAGGACTTTTATTAACCAATGAGCGTACTTTCCACACATCTCCACCCACTACCTCACATATAAGAGCGACCTCGTTAGCAAAAGCGATTTGCACATCCCGATAGGCATTTTCAACGGTTTTAACCAGTTCGGCAGTTACACAATCCGAAGTATCCAAATCTGCCTGGACGATGTGCCCATAGAGGAACGCCATGGTTTCAGATGTTTCTGGGTTCATTCCGCCAACCACACGACTCAGGCCGCGTAGATTGGCCAACAGCTTTCCTGGCATGACCCGTTCTGGACAGTTCCCCAGGTATAGGCCCTGGTTGATCTGGCGGCCACTCGTATCAGCAAGGAGCGGCGATACAACCTTCTGGATTGTTCCAGGGGCGATTGTGGATTCAATAATCACTAAGACATCTTTCTGCCCCTGTTTGAGGATAGACCCAAGACTTGTTAATGCGGAACGTAAAGCCTCATAACGCGGAATATTGTGCTCATCGACGGGCGTTTCAACATCAATTAAAACCACATCACTGTTCAGTAATTCCTGGTAGTCGCATGTGGCCCTAAATCTACCAGAATTAACCGCCTCGGCGACCAGCTCGGATAGGCCTGGTTCTTCGCCAGCGATGGGCGAGAAACCCTGATTGATTAGCACAACCCGTTCAGAATTCAGATCGACGCCAACTACTGAGAAGCCTGAGCGAACAAACTCACACGCCACCGGTAGGCCGACATAGCCTAAGCCAATCACAGCCAGGCAGGCAGTTTTTTGAGAAATTTTGGTTCTAATGTCAGATAGAGACATTGGAATACTCGACCACCTGATGGGTCCGACCAGATTCGACCAGGGCTAGAGCGAGGTTTAGAGCCGCTATGCCCTCCTCGCCGCTTATTGGGATCGGTTCACCTGTCTGCAAGGTATGCAAGAACGCTTGTAACTCGGCCTTCAAAGGTTCGTATCGCTGCAGCGCGAAGCGAGTCATACTTCCTTCACTGACGCCCTTGATGTGCTGCAGGCTAGACCACTGCATCTCAGCAGGATCACCTGTTGTATGTGCATTCTCGTAAAAATACAGGTCCTGAGTCAAATCATCTACGTGCATCATGCCGCGTTCGCCAAGCACTCGTACCTCACGCACTTTGGTTGGAGTGAGCCAATTGATTTCCAGGCTGCCGCTGATATTTTCGGGAAAGCGCAATAATCCCAATACTAGATCTTCGTGATCGGTATGGATGCGCTGTTCGGTTAGGGCGAATACATACTGCGGATCGAGACCGGTCAGATAGCGCATCAAATCGAGATCGTGCGTGGCAAGATCAACCACCACACCAACGTCCCGAATACGCGTTGGGAAAGGTCCTGCGCGACGGCACGTAATTTGGAAGATGCGACCAATATCTCCATTGTGAAGTTTTTGTTTTAGCGCCTGAATAGCAGGGTTGAAGCGAACAATATGGCCGACCATTAATTGACGATTTAGCTCGTAGGCACGTTTAATCAGCCGTCTGGCTTCGGCCAACGTGGCTGCAATCGGTTTTTCAACCAACACATCCGCTCCGGCTTCTAACGCGGCCAGCGTTACTTCTTCATGCAAAGCAGTAGGCACCGCTACACTTACAACCTGTGGACGCACTTTTTCTAGCATCTCGAGGTAATCCTGGAAACTCGACGTTCCAAGCATTGTTCCAACTCGTTCAGCCACAGCCCGATTGGTATCAACCACAGCGACCAGATGTGCTTCTGGCAACTCACTGTAGACGCGGGCATGGTTTTTGCCCATCGAGCCGATGCCGATTACGGCGACGCGGCGGGTTGGGATTTGCACCGGTTCTTTAGAAATTCCTCTCGTTGTCATCGGTTATTTGTCGGGAGCGCCTTTTTCCTTTTGACGCCATTGATCGGCGGGCATTTCCAACTTCCACCCACATTTCGGACATTGTGCGCTAGCCAGAACTTCGGACCGCCTGGAAAGCTTCAACCGTGCACCACAGGTACAAACATATCCGTGCAAGCGGGCTGGGACCCCATAAACCAGACCATAGGCGGGCACATCTCGGGTGACAACGCTGCCTGAGCCGATCATTGCCCACTCGCCAATCGTTATCCCACAACGAATGGTTGCGTTCGCGCCTAACGATGCCCCACGACAGACCAGGGTTTCACTCAGTATCCAGTCATCCGCAGACTTCAGCGTGCCATCCGGGTTGATTGCGCGTGGTTGCAAATCATTCGTGAAACACACATGTGGGCCTATAAACACACCATCTTCAATTGTCACTCCATGAAAGATAGAGACATAATTTTGGATCTTAACATTGTTACCGATGGAGACCCCAGCATCCACATAGACGCCTTTGCCCAGGTTGCAGTTTTTTCCAAGATGGCTTTGTTCACGCACCTGGCAGTGATGCCAGATACGGGTATTTTCACCAATCTCTGCCGTTGAAGAAACAGACGCGGTAGGGTGGATTCGTACGGATTCGGGATGCATCAACTGTTTTGCTCGCGAGACCGTCCAGGCTTTTGGGCGTTCTGAATGGCCAGCGCGCGCGTGATTTGGGTGATTTTCCGATCCTGATCGCGCATCCTGACCGAAATTAATCCTAAAGCATAGAGAACAAACAAGGCGAAGGTATAAAAGAGGAAATCTGTCCCACGACCCACGCCTAAAAGGTTGGCAATCCAGGTGGTGATATCTGGGAGGAGAACAAAGATCGATAGGATTAACACAAATAGGATCATCACTACTCGCCCAGCCAGGCGTGACCGTGATTTGCGGACAAAATAGATTCCCAAAATTAAAATCAGGATGATTAAGATTGCTTGGATCGGCACTGCATTAAAATTCAGGTTCATGGTTAACGCTCCTCACCGGTGAAAAGCACTTCCAGTAGCTCGATCATAATATTGATTGCGTCTGATGCTCGTTGGCCTTTCATCCGAGAATAATCCGTATAGCGGATATGCACAGGCACCTCCACATAGCGAAGTTTCAGACGAGAAATTTCACTTACAATTTCAGAGGCGTGCGCCATGCGGTTCTGGGTTATTTTTATTTTCTTGGCTGCTTCGGCTGAGAATGCCCGCAGGCCATTGTGTGCGTCGCTGAGCCATATCTTTTCGGTCAGGCCAGTGAATAGGATTGCGAATTTGAGCAGAACTCGCCTTCCCCATGGAATATTCACTGTGGCTCCCCAGATTGGTTCTTCGGTCTCGTTGACCAGACTTTCTCCTTGTTGTGTTCCAAGAAATCGTGAACCCAAAACGACTTCTGCTTCCTCGCTAAGAATTGGGGCAATCAGCGCCGGAATGTCGCTTACGAGATGTTGACCGTCGGCATCGAAAGTCACGAGGATTCGAGCGCCCTCAGCCAAGGCGTATTGAATGCCGGTTGCCAGAGCCGCCCCCTGGCCCAGGTTCACTGTATGCCTAAGCAAGTGGATCTGCCCGATGGAAGC
>JAYRNN010000003.1:0-2569 GCA_041912175.1 Anaerolineales bacterium
CTCTTCGTTAATTCGGTTCGATTGATATTTGATGTCGACCCAAGGGCAGCTAAGGTGGCGGACACAGGTATGATTAATAGGCTAATTAGGGCGAAAAATTTGAATACAATAGAAAACCGATTCAGGTGATGAATGGCGGTAAATATTAAAAAACTTATAAGAGTCAATATTAATAGTTTTATTAAACCGTCGATTGCCAGATATTCAAATATAAAATTTGGTTTTGATAATCCAAATGAAATGGCGTCGACAAGCGCTGACAGTGTTAGAAAGCGCCCAACTTGCCCCCAGCTTTGTAAATTTGCATATAACAATAACAACGTTAGGGTTGTAATTGATAGCCAAATTAAAGATGCTAATTTTCTACTAAGTGTGAGATAGGAGACGATTATTAATAATGGAGCCAACGCCCCAAGAAAAAATAAATCCATCCGGTAAATAAATAAATAGTCAAAAAAAGAGGCGCTGTCCAGCGATTCTCCAGACTGGGCAAGTATTACCTGTAGATATTTTTTTTGAATTCGAATCCATACGGAGTAAATCGCAAAAGCAAAAGTGGGTAAGATCCCAAGCGCATATGGGGCTACTTCAAGAAGTCGCTGGTATGGATTTGTATTGTTATTTTGTTTTTTTGTATTAAATATAATCATGTAATATAAACCTTTAGCCGTTAGCTATCTAAGGCGCTATTGGTGATAAAAAATTGCGAAGTAGTCTGATACCGAAGCGGAGTTTGGATCGATCCCAAGGGGTAAAGCGGGGAATTTGATAAATGTCAGATGAATGGTTGGCGGCGCCCCATTTTGTGGAGACGGCGCTTTCGAAACCAAGTTCCCGGATTAGTGTTTTATGCTCAGGCTTGTAATCAACACTGGGCTTTCCGTTAGGGTAGGCAAACAGGGTAATATTTTCGCCAAGTAATTGTTCAAGAAATTTCTTACTGGTACTTATTTCTTCTCTGGCTTCGCTTAGGCTTATGGTTGCCAATATTGGATGTGATACAGTATGAGCACCAATCTGCATACCTGCTTTGCGTAATTCAACGACTTGGGCAGATGTCATCATCAGATTGTCCGGTGGTTTTACGTTGGCAATATTGGCGATTTTTTCCGTCAAACTTACACGTTCGGTTATCGGTAGGTATTTTATCTTGCTGATGATGGCTTGAATTGCGTTACGTTTTTCAATGGTGTTGGCTATGAAATGGATGCCAAGTTCTAGCGACGTCAGGTCCAATATCTTATCTTCGCACAGACGCACCGATTCGATTACCGTGTCGATCCACATCCTGCCACCATCTAGGAATCCGGTTGCTATAAAAAAAGTGGCAGTTAATCCATGTTGCTCGAGGATTGGCAGGGCAATAGTTCGATTATCTGCATATCCATCGTCAAAGGTGATGGCTGCAGCCCGTGGTGGCAAATCCTGCCGCTTCAGGTGGTTGACCGCAACATCAAGAGGAAGGACGTTAAACCAAGACTTGATCCAGTCTAGAGTACGGGCAAAGCTCTGCGCATCTGGTTCATTAGGAAATAATAGATCAGTTTGCGGCAGGACGCGATGAAATATAAAAACTGAGAGGCGACCCTGGCTACCGCCAGGTGAGGCGAAGGAAAACGCAGTTCGTAGAATATTCATATGCCGTGGCTGGGTGAGGGGCCGAGAACTCCTTCTTGTGCGTTGGCTTCTTCGATCCAGGCTTTGCGATCGAGCCAACGCCTGCCTAATACGACCAGCAAGAGAAGGTTGTAAGGCAAGTCAAAATAGGCAAGGCTCAGGAACGCGCCGCCGATGGCATAACCCGCCAGACTGACTTGGCACATGCTGCCGAGCTGGGATATCCAGTGCGTTTCTGGCTGGGCAAGCCCTTCCTTTCTGAGTTTTCCTGCCTGCCGCCAGACCATTCCCCACAACAAAAGAAAGAGGAATAGGCCAACAAAGCCGTGCTCGCCGAGTACCTGGAAATAAATACTGTGTGCTTGGTGAAGATCCAGCGGATCCGGTGCATAAAGGCTGAAAATTTCTGGAGTATAGATTTCAAAACCACCGCCGAGAAATCTGTCCGACGCGAGATTCCAAGCCATCCACCAAGCGTTGATCCGGCCCATGGCCGAGGTATCGGCTTTGTACTCGCCGATGCTGGTCATCCGGGTCATCCAGGCTTCCGGCATAAAAGTCAGCGCTACTATACCCACGGTTGCAATGATGATTCCGTATTTCAGTTTTCCTGGGGAGCGCCACCATAGAACAGTAGCCATTGCTCCAATCGCCAGCAATGCACCGCGCGAATGGCTGCCCAAGGCTGCAATGGCACAGAGGAACATCCAGGCCAGGAGGCTTCGCTTTAGCCATTTTTTTTCTTGCGTGAGATAAAGGAAATTGATCAGTGGGATGACTAGAATCATCGCTAATGCAAGTTCGTTGTTGCCCCCGATAAAGGTTCCCTCGGGACCCCACACAAGATAGTTCCCGCCTGTAGCTATGGTGAAGAGGCCACCCTTGAAACCATAAAATCCGATTGACCCGGCAACCACCCAGGCCAGCACCGTAATGTGTTTTTTGCTGTACA
>JAYRNN010000004.1:0-4630 GCA_041912175.1 Anaerolineales bacterium
TCAGATATAGGATCAGCCCGATGATTGCGGCGACAAAGACACCCTGGAGCGTCCGTCTCCAATTTCCTGCTGCATGAATATCATACAATTCAATTAACAAAAACACCCAAATCAACGGTAAGAGGTAATACCATCCTGGTACACGAGTACGTAAGAAAACCAGGTTGAAATCAATAAATCGTAAAGTACTCCCCCAGATTACAAGCGACAGGATTAACGCAACACTGGCAACAAAGAAATCACCAGCCACGAGCAGTATCCGCCGTTCAGCAAGGCGCAATTGCCACGGGCTTGTTTTCTTCACTAACTTCGCATCTGCCACATCAAGGCTCATCGTACCAGACTCCATAAAAATGCGCTGCCCCAAGACAGGTGCATGACCAGAATTGCTAGTGGTACGCCCAATAGTAATTTCGGATCGCCTGACTTCAGAGTTATCCGAATGCCAACGATACCTAATATGCCCAAATAAATGGCAAGCTCGAAAATTAGAAGCCAGCCAGCTACCGGCAGAAAAATTGCCAATATGCTCAAGATCAGCAGGCTTGCAACGAACAATGGCGGCAACGCCTGTCGCCAACGGATGGTTGCCGGATATTTACGCAGCATGCGCGCCTTCCAATAGCCATATCGCCAATACTGGCGTGCCAGTGCTGGCAGCGTCGAACGCGCAAAATACTTTGAACGGATCGCCGGGTCCAGCCAGATAGTACCGCCTGCCTGGCGTATCCGAGTATTAAACTCATAATCTTCGTTCGTTAAAAGATCTTCGTTGAAGAACCCAATCTTCTCGATTAAAGAACGCCGAAACGCGCCAAAAGGGACGGTGTCCACCGCCTCTGCGCGATCGGTATATCGGTAGCGCGCATCTCCCACCCCCAAGGGGTGTGATGCAGCCAGCGCGATCGCCCTGGAAAACCAGCGTCGATCGCCAGGAAGGATTTCCCACACGCCGCCCACATTATCACCCAAACCCAGCTCTAAATCTGCCACACTTCGACCAACATAATCCTGATACGGCATTGAATGAGCGTCTAAGCGGACTATATACGCTCCATATGCAGCCTGTATTGCACGATTTAGACCAGAAGGAATGTTCCGCTTCTCATTGCTTATCACTCGAATGGCTAAATCTGGGTGTTCGGCCTGGAAACAGCTTATTTGAGCCAGGGTACCGTCTGTTGATTGTCCATCAGCAATTACCACTTCCAAATCAGATCGTGGGTACGTCTGCTGGTAAAGAGAATCCAGTAAAAACCGGATTGTCAATTCTTCATTGTAACATGGCACAATCACAGATACGAGAGTCATCTGGATGTCAAGATCTGCTAATCGATGGCGGCAACAACTTCGATCTCAACAGCCCCATTTTTTGGGAGCGCGGCAACCTGAACAGTCGAACGAGCTGGGAAGTTCTCCGTGAAGAACTGTCCATAGATTGTATTCATTCGAGAAAATTCACTCATATCACGCAAAAATACCGTGGTCTTAACCACCTGGTCGAGACTCGCCCCGGCAGCATCCAATACATTCTGAATATTGGTTAATGCCTGGCGTGTCTCTGCTTCGATTCCGCCTGGCACAAGCTCTCCGGTCTGTGGATCGAGCCCCAATTGACCGGCAGTAAAGACCAGCTCTCCAATCCGGTTGGCGACAGAGTAAGGCCCAAGAGCTTTTGGCGCCTTCTCAGAAACGATGATTTGCTTTGACGACATGAATGACCTCCGATCTAGATTTTGGCATCACTTTACAAGATAGCTAATTAAACTGTAACAGCCCCATTATATCCTGCAAGGCGACTTGAAAGAGCTCCTGCATGATTTCGGGCGCGGCGGAGTAAGGGCCGCCGAAAGATCCATCACCGTATACCATACGGGCTTGTTCGGCGCCCATTAATCCCGGAACATAAGGAGGCGGCTTTTCACCGGGTGGTAAATCAGCCACCTGAACGAACGAGAACGCCTCCAACCAGTTCGCGTGGGCGGGTTTTAGGTCATATTTTTCTGCGATCGCTTGAACGCTGTGCGCTTGCCACCAGGCATACCAGGCCAATCTTAAACCAGGAAGCTGGGAGGCAAGCTCGTAGAGGCGGATCCGCGCCGGATCATTCCCGCCATGTCCATTCAGGACCAGGATTCGGCGGAACCCCTGTCCATACGCAGACCGGACGATATCTTCAACCAGGTCCACGAAAGTCGAGAGGCGCAAGCTTAGCGTCCCCGGATAGGCTAAGAAATACGGTGAACTGCCAAAATTTAATGGCGGCGCCACTAATACCTTACAGGCTTCACTGGCTGCATCCGCCAGCGCTGAAGGTATCAGACTGTCGGTCAACAAACTGAGATAAGCGTGCTGCTCACACGATCCCAAGATTAAGATCAACCGATCATCTAGTTTGAGATAATTTTCGACATCAAACCAATTCAACTCGCCGTAACGCATCAGCAGTTTCTCCCAGTCTTAAACAACGACATTGACCAGCTTTCCGGGGACAACGATTACCTTACGGGGCGGCTTCCCATTAAGTTGATTTTGAACCGCCTGGCTGGAAAGGGCCAGCGCTTTGGCATCTTGCTCGACAATTTCTACGGGTACCGTGATCCGGTCGCGTACCTTCCCATTGACTTGCACCACTAATGTGACCAGCTCATCTGCTGCAGCCTCGGCATCCACCACAGGCCAGGATTGCGTATGGATCGAATATGGCTTACCCAATTTCGCCCATAATTCTTCAGAAATGTAGGGAGCAACCGGGGCAAGCATCCGCAAGTAGATGTCGATGGCCTCTTCCCAGGCAGGCGTTCCGGCAACACCGCGCTCGCGCGCTTTGTACATTTCATTCATCAACTCCATCAGGCTGGAGACGATTGTGTTGAATTCAAAATTCTCGAAATCACGCGTTACCCGGCGTAGCGTCTGGTGGAGCTTGCGCCGGAAGTCACGTAAGGTTTGCGCGTCTGCAGTGGAGGGGCCAGACTCTTCAATTAACTGCGCCCAGGTACGCCGCAGCCAGCGAGCGGTGCCCTCGATCCCGCTGCTGCTCCAGGGAGCGCCCATATCCCAACGGGCGAAGAACATAAGATAAGCGCGCAAGGTGTCGGCGCCGTAACGGTGCACCAGATCATCTGGAGCGATGACATTGCCGCGGCTCTTGGACATTTTCTCGGAATCCTCACCCAATATGATACCCTGATTTCGCAATTGGATCATGGGTTCGGCGCCTTTCATTATCCCCATGTCTCTTCCAGCTTTGTGGAAAAAACGCGTATAGATCAGGTGCATCGTGGCATGCTCAATACCTCCCGTGTAGGTGTCCACAGGCATCCAATAATCGTACTCTGCCGGGTCAAATGGCCACCGATCGTAATGGGGGCTCAGGTAACGCAAATGATACCAAGAAGAGCACATAAAGGTATCCATGGTATCCGTTTCGCGCACCGCGGGAGCCTGGCAGACCGGGCAAACCGTTTGTTTCCAGGTAGGGTGAAGCTTTAATGGGCTTTCACCGGTTGGCAACCATTCGACATCATCTGGCAGCAATACCGGTAGCTCGTCGTCCGGAACTGGTACCGCGCCATGTTCGGCGCAGTACACAATTGGAATCGGCGCTCCCCAATAACGTTGGCGAGAAATCAGCCAGTCACGCAAGCGGTAGTTTACGGCGCCATTTCCAAACCCCTGCGCCTCCAGCCATTGGGTCACCAGGCGCTTGGCGTTCGTTCCCGGCGTACCGGTGAATTCACCCGAATGGATCATCGTCCCATATTCGTGGTGGTAAAGGGCATCACGGTAAAATTCACAACCCCAGAGCATTTCCATGATCGTTCGTTTCTGATGGACCCCGGGTTCTATAGATTTACAGCGGCTTAGAATCGCTTTTTCAGCCTGAACCGAATCCCAGGCCATCAAGCCATCGTTAAAAATAAACACCCAGGCAGAGCCTACCACTTCGTTCCAAGCATTGGGCAGCAGATATTTCTGGGCTAGCCCCAGGTATAATTCCACTTTCTCTGCCGGTATGGTGATCTCCAAATCGCCGTTTTTTGCCATAAAGGAGATGTTTTCCTCTCGAAGAGCATCTGCAAAGCCAGCCTTCATTGTCCCGGCCGGAGCGTAAGATTTCGTCAGCCCATCGGGCCTATCGATGACGGGTAGAATCGGCAAGCCAAATTTGATCGCAAAATCAAAATCGCGCTCATCATGCGCTGGAACAGCCATGATCGCCCCGGCGCCGTATGTCATCAAGACATAATCCGCAATCCAGATTGGAATACGCTCATTATTGACCGGGTTGATTGCGAAACCGCCCGTGAATACACCTGTTTTTTCCTTATCAACTGCCTCGCGTTGGATGTCGCTTTGACGAGCAGCCTCCTGGATATACTCATTTACGGGGAGGCGTTGTGCTGCGGAGGTTACTTTCTCCACAAGTGGATGCTCGGGCGCCAGGACCATGAAGGTCGCCCCCCATAAGGTATCCGGACGCGTGGTAAAGATTTCGAGCGGATCGCCCAGTTCAGTATGGAAGACAACCGAAGCGCCCTCCGATCGGTTGATCCAATTTGTCTGTAAAGTCTGCACCCGCTCCGGCCAATCCAGTTGTGAGAAATCCAGCAGCTCGTCGGCATAA
>JAYRNN010000005.1:0-9070 GCA_041912175.1 Anaerolineales bacterium
GTGCGTTTTGCCGATTGGGAAGAAGGGCTTGCTTTTGCAGTTCACTCAGTATCGAACCTGGGAGCGATCAGCGTCTTTGAAAAGACGACCCAGGGATATGTGGCCTTGTTTGAAGGCGGCCAACTCCGGGCGGTCTGGTTCGATAAGTCGGGCAAGGTGTTGAAAGACATCACATTGCCCAGGGAAGAATATTCGGAGATCAACCCAATCGGGCGTGCGAGCGTCACACCGGATGGTTCGCTTTATTTTCTGAGATCCACCGAAAATGGCATCGAAGTCCACGTCGTGAAAGCGCCTTGATTGCGTGTTATACTGGGGCCAACCAAATAGATGATGAATACCAATTAAACCGCAAACCCCCATCCCTGGGGGTAAGTGAGTGGACCTGGAGGGATTCGATCCCTCGACCTCTTCAGTGCGATTGAGATCAGTGGGTCATCTACAGTGTCCAAAGCATCTATTTGATGCCTTAAAGTCCATTTTACCATCATATTCGGGGGTCTTGTGATCGTTCCAAAGCTGGAAAAAGCGTGGTTAAATGGTTGTGAGGCAGTCAGACAACCGCCCCACAACCTACGAACCAAGAGGCGCACCTGCATGCGCCTGAACCTGATTCTACCAAAAGTTGAGCCGAACCAATATGAATTTCCAAAAGCATGCCCGCGGAAAGGATGCCCGGGGATGCGATTTATCCCACGGCAGGAAGTGAGCAAGAAGATCGTGGATGCACAGTACCCTGAAGTAACCGCCTGGCATTGTGAATGCATCCAATGCGGACATGTATTCCGGGTGTACCCAAAAGGGGTCAGCCAGAAGCAAATATCGAAACGAATGAATGGTATGGCGGTGATGCTGTACCTCCTGGGATTGAGCTACGGGGCTGTAGAAATTGTATTGAACAGCCTTGGAATGGGAATTGGAAAAACGAGTGTTTTTCGGGCCGTCCAGGCAGTTGCCAGGCAAGTGCCTGGACTGAAGCATGAGAAGCTCCTGGAAGACTACCAGACAAAAGCAATTGGAGCAGACGTGCTGTCAACGACAATTAGATTGATGAAAGTGGATCAGGACCGTCATCACTTCGCTCATAGATAAGGATCTCTCTCGATTGCGCTTGATAACTCCGCTGTTTAGCAGGTGTTCCTGCAGATTGGGTAGAATTACTTTGCAGAAATCATCGACTTGTACGAATAATTCGACTAAACTGTTCGGTGTGATCTGTCTCACAGTTTCAACATTCGTTAAATTCGTAACTAGCCAACCTTGGACAGGGTTGTGGATCGATTTTCCTTCTTCACGCCGTGTGCAACGCGGATGACAGTGCATGGAAATAAATGATTTGGCCAAAGCTTGAGAGAGGCAGTGCCACCGGAAGACCGGGGATTGGCGTTACTGGCACGTGGGCGACCATTACCACCGCTACCGGGTTGCTGGAGAACTTTTCTACGGAACTCCACCGGGGGGAGATTCTAGGCATTGGCGGGCTCTCGCACGGTGGGACGAAGAACCGCCTGCTCAACCAGTTCAGTGCAGACGCAACCCACCGGACCGTAGTCGCCGGTCCGGTAGAAGCGACCGCCATCGGTAAATTTCTGCTGCAGGTAATCACGTTTGGCGATTCAGAATCACTCGGCGCAGCCCATCAAGTGGTCGGGCGTTCGTTTGAGATCGAAGAATATCATCCCCTGGCCGGCGAAGGCTGGGGGAAGGCATTCGAAAAGCTAAATTCATTATTGGAAAGAAAGGATTGAGTCATGTTAAACCCACCCTTCCCTGAGCTGGGCGACCTGCTGCACATGATGGGGCAAGCCGGCCAGCGCCTGGCTGAGATTGAAGCGAGCGAAGGCGCGGCCGGGAATATCTCGGTCTGCCTGCGCTGGCCGCTCGAACCCCGCACTCGCTTCCCGGTGATCAGCGAGATCGAGCTGCCCCAACCCGTGCCGGAGCTGGCCGGCTCGACCTTTCTGGTCAGCGGGTCGGGGCGGCGCCTGCGTGAGATCATCGAAGACCCTGCTGCGAACATTGCCTGCCTCGTGGTGAAGGATGGCGGGAGGACTGCGACCATGTACACGGCGTTTCACCGTCGCTTCGAGCGCGTCACCAGCGAGTTCAACTCACATCTAGCCGTCCATTATGACCAGATGGTCGGCGCCGGTACGAATTTCAACGCTGTTATCCATGCCCAGCCCGTGCACCTGACCTATCTCAGCCACATCCCCCGCTACCAGGATGAATCTTTTCTCAACACACATCTCCTGCGCTGGCAACCTGAGACGATCATCAACCTTCCGGAAGGGATCGGCTTCATCCCCTTTCGCATCCCCGGCTCGCCGGAACTGATGGCCGCCAACATCGAATGCCTGCAAAAGCACTGCATTGTCATCTGGGCGAAGCATGGTGTGATGGCGCGTTCGGACGTTTCGGTGAAACGGGCCGTTGACCGGGTTGAATACGCTGAGACGGCAGCCAAGTATGAAGTCCTCAACCTTTCAACCGGCGAGGAGGGTGAAGGCTTGAGCGTGGATCAGATCCACGCACTCTGTAAGGCTTATAACATCACCCAGAATATTTTTTAACAAGGTGGACTATGGCCTTCGAGAACCCCGGCGGCGAGTTGACCGGCGGCAGCGCGTCCACATCGGGCTGGACTATTTCGACGCCAGCATCAACCGCCTCGTCGCTTGAACAGCTTTTGATAAACGAAATAATCCTCTTCCTTGAATACATTGAATATGACCTTAATCGAACTGCCGGTTTCTTCTTTGTAGGTTTGCAACGCCTCTATTGCGATTTCTGCCGCTCTTTTAATTGGAAATATGATGACACGATTTCTCCGGTATAGCTGATCTCCGCTTCCTTGATACCGCCCGATGTGGTGATGCGTCATCATCACATGATGTGATTTAGGTGGTGATTGTTGGCGAAAACAAAAAGCCCCGGCAGATGGCCTGGAGGCGCCTGTCGGGGTTAAAGTTAGGGGTTATGGATCAATCCACGATCTAAAATCCAAAATGAGCAGTCGCAATGGCTCGCCTTCGTCTACAAAGGTACGGATAAAGCCACCCGGCTCCGCAAGCGTTGGACCCTATCCCGTCCTGTCACTCGGCATGATGATTCTGGAGCAGTTCCAGATCAGCCACCTCCATCAGTTCCGGAATTGAGGCCGGGGCTGCCTTCAACCGGTTGGCATACCAGCGGGCCAATGGGATTGCAGAAAACCCGTGTAACAGCACGCTCAGCAAAATCGTCCAGCCGGCGATATCAAAAAGCATCTGGTGTGAACGACCGACCTCATGAAAAGCTTCGAAGGCTAACAGGGTGAAGACAACCGAAGCCAGGCCGCGCGGGCCTAACCAGCCCATCAGCATCTGCGTGTCCCGCCGGAAGTGTAACCCGACCAGTGAAAGCGCTACCGGAAGCATGCGGATCAGCGTCAGGCTCAGGATTGCGTAGAGCAGCGCCAGTGGATTAAAGGCGGTGAAGAGAGGGATCACCAGGATCGATCCAAAAATCATCCAGACAAATAGTGAAAGCGTTGTACCGGTAGATTCTGTGAATTCGATCACATGATGTTGCCGGTGGCGTGTAATGTAGCTGAAGAACAAGCCGCCCACAAAAGCAGCAATAAAGCCATTTCCACCCAGGGCGACAGAACCGAAATAGGTAGCCAAGGCCAGGGCTAACACGCCGATCTGCTCGCTGGCGCGGGAGGTTAACCGTCGCTTCAAGGCAACCGCGAAAAGCCAGCCTCCCAACAACCCGAACGCTACGCCAACGCCAACCGCAATGGTAATATCAAGCAACGCCGCAGTCAACCAGCCAGCAAATTTCTGGGTCTGCTCTGCCACTGCCAGGGCGGTGAAGAGCGTGACGAATGGCGTGGCCACACCGTCATTGAGACCGCTCTCCACATTTAAGGCACGGCGAATGCGCACCGGCACACGCCGATTGGTGAAGATGGGCAATCCAAGCGCTGCATCCGTTGGGGCAAGGATTGAGCCGATCAGTAAGGCGAACCCGATCTTTTCCTGGGGGAAGAACACAAAAGCCAGCAGACCGCCCAGGAGGATGACCAGGGGCAGCGCCAGGAATATCAGCCGCGCCGGCGGTCCGGCGTCCTCCCTGAGCTGATCCAGCTTGAGCGTCGAAGAATCCGCGAACAACAGCAGCGCCAGGGTGACCTCTGCTAAAAGTTTCACTTGTTCAGAAGTGACGGAAATTTTCACCCAGCCTAGCCCCTCCGCCCCGGTCAACGCCCCAAATGCCAGGAAGAACATCGGCATGGTGATCGAGCGGCGCCCTAACCAGGCAGCAACCACTGCATAGATGACAATCGCTAACAAGAAGATGACTAATCCGAAGTTCATCTATCCCTCTACTCTCGATTGGGACTAAAAGCGTCCTTGACTTTGTCCCACATCCCTTTGGCCTTGTTTACTGCCTGCTGTCTTTCTTCTTTTTTAGCCTCACCCGTGTAACGGAACAGGATGGCGAGCGTGCTTGTTCCCTCGAAATTTTCCATCATGATCAGCACCAGCATGGTCATCGGCACAGCCAGGATGGCGCCAATCCCACCTAAGAGAAAGCCCCAGATGAACAGACCCACGAAAACAACGACCGGGGAGATCCTCAATCCCTGACCCATCAGCTTTGGCTGGAGGAAATTCTGTACACCGCCGTTGATCAAGATATATCCGACTAACACAATCAGCGCGGTCGGTAAGCCAAATTGGGCGTAGGCCATGATCACTGGGGGGATCAAGGCGATAATAAAGCCAATCGAAGGGATATACCCCATAAACCAGGCTAACGTACCCCAGAGCAGCGCATAATCCACTCCAAGTATCAGGAGAAAAATGGTATCGCCGAGACCGACTAAAAAGTTGATCAAGGTCAGGATACTCATGTACTTGCGCACATCTTCAGTAATTGTGGTTATGCGGCCGATCATCGGCGTGTTTGGATCCAGACCCAGACGAGATAGGGCAGGCATCGCGATCGCGGCGCTGATCATGAAGAAGAATATGAACAGCGCCAGGCCGAATTGAGTCAGCAGGTTGACCACACTAGAAAGCACATCCTGTAGGACTGGTCCCATTTGAATGCTGACATCTGTAGCCTGCGTGGTCGTTTCTGTTCCGGTCACCATACTGATATCTTGGGCAGCCTGCTGCGATGCGCTGGCGAGGTAAGCCGGTAATTCGGTCCCCAACCTGGCGATCGAGAAGAAGACTGTAGCAATAACCAGCCCAAGGATCAGTACAACCATTAGAATGGTCAGCACCAGCGCAAACCAACCCGGTAAGCCGCGCTTTGTCAGACGGCTGGGTATGGGTAGAACGGTTATCGTGATCACAGCCGCCAGTAGGATCGGATTAATGATCGATGCCATCCCGCGAATGCCCCACAGGATGACAAAAATACTGGCCATACCAACCAGGTAAACCACGAGGCGATAGGGTAGATTATTCATTTAGTTTGCGCTTATAGGCTTTGGGGCCTATGGCGTTCTCGCCATATTTGCGATCAAAATGTACACACTGATCATCAGAACCCATAACGGAAAAACCACAGGCGCCCATGCGAAGAAACCGAGGCTGAAGATGAGAAACGTTGCCAGCGCTAATCCCAGGATTGCCATCCAGCGCGGGACAATTCCGGTTTGCAATGATAACGTGCTGGTTGAGATCATAAACACCCCTGCCATCTTCATGGCGTAGACATTCATGATTTCGTAGGTAATCGTTCGGCCAAACGCGTATATACCAGACTCGACCAACTGGCGCGGGGTATCTCCGTATAGCAAAAGGATGCCGCCGGCCACTGCCGCCGAGGCAAACAACATGGCTAGAAAAAGCAGACCGCTCCCGAGAAATACAGTGGCAAAGAGGCGATCTTCATATTCCCCCAGACGATCGCGCACCACGCCGATGAACCACAGAAAAGCAATCCCCGCAAAGGGTACCAGGTTCAATGCAATCTCGACGATTCTCCAGCGATTGCCTAACCACGCGCCTGTATCTTCCGGTTTACCTGGCACCGCAATGCGCACCAGTACCAGGGTGGTGATGAGCAGCAATGAAAACAAGATGCCAGCAATTGCGGCGGCGCGCGGCGTCTTTAATTTTTCTCGTGTTACATATGCTTCTTGGTTCATCTTTTTTTACCGTTATTCTACCGTACGCGCTTCCACACGCCCCGTGCGAATTGCTTTCAACAAGGCCGCGTGGTCACGCTCATTTTGATCGGCATAGGCGAGGCTGAAATCTGCAAATGCATCTTCAAATGCAGTGCTTTTTCCCATGTAGCCGGTTAAGACTGCGGCGTCTCCCGTACGAGCATGGGCGCGCGCCAGCGCCCAGCCACACAGACGAGCATAATTCTTAAGGTTAACTTCTTTCATAATCTCAACTACAGGCTTGATTTTGGCGTCGCTGAGCTGGCGAATAAAGAAATGGCGTTTTAAGACGCCCGTACCTGTAGTCCATCCCAGGAAGATATCGCTGGCCGCCTGCATCGCACGCTGGCCCACCACTACACGCTGCCCGGCATGGCCAAAGGGACTGGCCCCGCAATAGGGTTCTAAAACCGATTGGCGCGCTTCCTTGAACTGCAAGAACAACGGATCGCCATTACCCGACATCATGAGCAAGATTCCACAGAAAGTGCCCACGCTGCCTACCCCCACCACCTTAATCGCATAATCGACCATCCCAAAGCGGTCAAGTAGCAACCGGCGGGCAGGGATCAGTGATTCCCGATAATCCAGAAGCGATTTTCTGGCGTTCTCGCGCATTTCTTGATCGCGCTCATCCCCATAGTGAAAGATCAGCGGGGGCTGGTCAACGATGCGTGGGGTCTCGCCGGCAATGAACGCCAGCTTGGCAAATTCTTTCTCATGGGCGCTCTGCTCGGTCGCGGCGGATAGTTTTTTGGCATAAAAGCGCTTCATTTCTTTATCGCCAAAATTCTCGATCAGGGCGCCAAAATCGAGGGCATCGTTCCAAACCTGCAGCACCGGCATCGTAGCGTATTCTGCCATTTTCTGCCGGTAGGTCTGCGCAGCCAGCCAGGCAGCTTCCCGGCAGTCGGCTGGGGCAAAGCCATTCGAGCGTCCGGCCACTACAAAGCTTGCGGTCAATCTTTTGACATCCCACTCCCAAGGGGCAATCGAAGCTTCGTCGAAGTCGTTGAGGTCGAAGATAACTTTACGCTCGGCGGTGGCAAAACCGCCAAAGTTCATCAGGTGGCAGTCGCCATCTGCCATCAGCGTAAGACCGGTGGAAGGGGTATGCGCCAGGTCGTAGGCCATGACGGCGGCCGCGCCGCGGTAGAAGGTGAATGGGCTCACCATCATCCGCCCGTAGCGGATCGGCAGCAGTTCCTCCACCCGACCTTTGCTGCTCTCGATGAGCATATCCACCGGGTCGGGGCGATCGGCTGGGGGTTTCCATTCCATCTGAGCCTTACGGGCGGCGACCTCTCGCAAGGCTTTTCCTTTCGCGATACGCTCCTCCACCCGCAGGGTGTGGGTTTGTACCGGGATAGGAGCTTTATTCAATTGAGGAAGGCTTTCGTCAGACATGGAGACTCCTTTTCGATAGATGGACGAGCGATGCCCGTCCATCTATCGAACCAATATCGAACCTAAGGTGCGGTTTCAGGGTAATACGGCACCTGCCTGCGGTTGTGATAACCGCCGACGTAGCTGGCGACGTCAGCCAGGATGCCAAAGCCAAGCCAGATCCAATCAAAGCCGTTCAATGGGAAAATCATCACGTACATCAACGAGGTCCATGGCGCGAAAATCAGGCCCGAAAGGCCCACCAACCAGGGCAAGTTAAAAACAGCAAAAGCTGTGGAAACTCGCAAGGGTGCGAGCAGCCAGTAAACTAAGAAAGCCAGGCGCGGTCCGAAGAACACTAATGCAGTAAAGAAACAACACATTGTCTAATCCTCCAGAAATATGATGATACTTGTTATTTCTGAGAGAGCTTGCTTCGCAATCTCTCTCAGAAATTGATTAACGACCGCCGTGCGCCATCTCGTCGATACACACTGCTACAGCTAATATCAGCAAATCATCCTGGCCGGGATCGATTGCCACGCCATAGCTGTCGCGTAAGCGGAACCATTTCTTGGAAACCTCGGCCACTTTGTCGCGGCCTTCACCGATCGTATACTCGTGATCCAATATGTTTCCTTTTACCTCCAAATCAGACCCGTTTTTGATCTTGACCACCCAGCGCTCGCGCAGAGGGGTGATCATAGCTTTCTTGACCATTGCCATCTGCTCGCCATGCGGTCCTTCGATCTCCATACTGTCTTTGACGCGCAACATGCGCTCCTAGATCTTGCACAGTTCATTGCTGTGTGCATCTTCAAAGATCAGGGTCTGGCGCACGCGCAGCGTCTTCCCGTCTACTTTGAAAACTTTCTGGCCGTGCTCGTTTTCAATCCAGAAATCATCACCGATAGCGACCATCTTTTGGCGCATCTGGCAGCGATTTCCGTCGCCGCCCGGTCGCCCGAGCTGACGGTCTTCCTGCTACTATGGGACCTGGATATAAACATAGAACTGGCAGACCACCTTATTGCTTTGAGCAACTTCCCACATCTCGCCATACACACCGGTGTTGAACGGCGCCATCATCGACATACTGAAATTGTAGGTGCTGCCGGGTTGGACAGAGGTAGCCAGATCATTGACATCCGGTCCGGTGTGCATCATGACGCCATTATAGGCGCCGACATAGCGCACATCGAATTCACCTTGAGCCCACTTGTCTGTCCCGGTATTCTGCAACACCCAGGTGGTGGTGAAGGGTGTATCGGTGGTGAACACCGTGCCATCGGCCGGGTCCTGGGCGACCACAGCACAGCCGGTGGTGGAGCTGGCCGGCGGTGGGGTGGACTCTACTGGCGGGGGGGGCGGCCGGGCCCCCCCCCCCCCGGCCCCCCCCCCGGCCGGATACCGTTAGTTCACAAGAAACAGGAGTCGGGCCGGCGCGAGGCGGTTTTAGTGATTTATCGCCCCGACAAAGCGCAGCACACCCACGTGCGCGACGAGCAA
>JAYRNN010000006.1:0-3728 GCA_041912175.1 Anaerolineales bacterium
AATGCAGATCGAACCAGAGCCGACGCCAACCTTTACCGCGTTCGCACCGGCCTCTGCCAGGTCAAAGACGCCTTGGGCGGTTGCCACATTGCCGGCAATCACAGGTGTTTTTGGAAAGCGTGATTTAAGATCCCGCACCATCTGTAGAGTGTGTTCAGAATGTCCATGCGCGATATCCACTACCAGGATATCTGCTCCGGCTTTTACGCAGGCCTCGGCGCGTTCTAAATCGTCCGGACGTACGCCGATGGCCGCGCCCACCCGCAAACGACCGCGGCTATCTTTGGTAGCGTTTGGGTGTTCCTGGATCTTGATAATATCTTGCACAGTGATCAACCCTGCCAGACGATCATCTTCGTCTACCAGCGGAAGTTTCTCAATCCGAAAATCGAACAACTTATTCCGAGCATCTTCTAAAGATTCATCGCGTGAGGCGGTGATCAATTTCTCGCGTGGAGTCATCACTGTGCTAACCGGGGCCTGGCAGTCGTGTGCTAGCAGAATATCGCGTGTGCTGACGATCCCAAGCAATACACCTGTTGGATCGGTTACCATTAATCCACCCACATCGGCTTCTGCCATCCTTTTACGGGCTTCCTCGATCGGCTCTTCCGGCCGAACGCTGATCGGATGGTCAACGACCAGGCTTTCAGCCCGTTTGACTTTGCGGACCATATCTGCCTGCTGTTCAATGGTCATAAAGCGGTGCAAGATGCCGATCCCACCCTGTTGAGCAATCGCGATCGCCATGCGCGCTTCAGTTACAGTATCCATGTTGGCAGAGATAATCGGGATCGCCATCAAGATGTCTGAAGCAAGCCGGGTGGTAGTATCGGCATCTCGACGGCTGCGCACGTCGGATCGGCGCGGCGCTAGCAAGACATCGTCAAATGTCAAACCGGTATCGGTGCGGATGCGCATAGTATTCCTCCAGGCTTTTCGGTAAGTAAATCTAGTCAGCTACAAGCATCCTATTTATTATACAGTGGTTTATAATTCGGAGAATACGGAAGCGTGGATCGAATTACCCTGATCGTCTTATAGAGGCCCCTATGTCTGGTGGGAAAAAATCGCCCGAATTACCCTCCTTGAACTCCTATTCAAATCGGGCCTGCTTGCGCCATGGGCTTGTAAATTTACCAGACAATTCCAGCGGATATCTTTATTGAGAATTCGGTTTGTTTTGGCATCACCGTCTATACTATAATTCTGAAATGCCCAGAATTTCCTCGGGCTAAAGGATTATATATTGTGAAAAACAGTACTGTTGACGCCGAATACCTGGTTATCTCTGAAGAGCAGAGGTAATTAACGATGGACCATAAGCTCGATCAAAACGAGATCGAAATGAAGGCAAATAAAGTCTTAATGCAAATGTCCCTGGAAGAGAAATTGGGTCAGATGTCGGGTGACCTGAAATTCTTTCCTCACATTTTGAAGCTGTGGTTGAGATATAACAAGTTTTCATATCCAGCCGGAGAAAACCGCCGTCTTGGAATCCCGGGGATTCGCTTCAGCGATGGTCCACGCGGGATTGTGTTGGAAAATGCTACGACTTTCCCGGTCAGCGCCGCACGAGGGGCCACGTGGGATCCTCTCCTCGAGGAACGGATTGGAGAAGCGATGGGGATCGAAGCGCGCGCTTTGGGGGTAGATCTGGTGGCTGCAGTATGTATTAATTTGCTCCGGCATCCGGCCTGGGGCCGTGCTCAAGAAACTTATGGGGAAGATCCATACCATCTGGGCGAGATGGGAGCTGCACTGGTGCGGGGTCTACAGCGGCATGTGATGGCATGCGTAAAACATTTCGCTTGCAATTCAATCGAAGATACGCGTATGAAAGTAGATGTGCAGATCAGTGAGCGCACCCTGCGAGAAATCTACCTGCCTCATTTCAAACGCTGTGTCGATGAGGGCGTGGCATGTGTAATGTCTGCGTACAATCAGGTCAATGGTACGTATTGCAGTGAAAATCCCCATTTGCTGCGTGAGATATTAAAAGGGGAATGGAATTTCCAGGGTTTTGTCATATCTGATTTTGTGTTTGGCTTGCACGATGCCAAAGCAGGGCTTCAAGCAGGGTTGGACTTAGAAATGCCGTTTCAGCAGCGTTATAACAGAACTTTTAAAAAGTTGGTTGAGAATGGCCAGGCGTCTGCTGAACTAATCGATGAAGCGGTGTTGCGTATACTTCGGCAAAAGTTGCGCTTTAGCAGGGGAGAGCAAACCGGGCGTTATTCACCGGACGTGCTTGCCTGTGAATCGCACCGGGCGCTTGCCTATCAGGCTGCGATAGAGTCGATCGTCCTGTTAAAAAATGAGCCGCCGGATGACCAGCGCTATTTCCCGGAACAAAAAAGAGACCTGGCCTCAATTTTCTCATTCAGTCGCCAGCAACCTAAACAATACAATATAAAAATTTCTGATGCCCAACGGATGGGGGTCTTTGTCGATAAGGATATGGCTGAACCAGTCCTACCCATAAATCCATATAAGATCAGACGGCTTGCAGTTATCGGACGATTGGCGACACAGCCGAACTTAGGGGATCGAGGCAGCAGTAAGACCCACCCGCCTCAGGTCGTCACACCAATGCAGGGCATCCAGGCAGTTGCTGATGACCGCTTTGAGGTAGTCTATAATGAGGGACTGGCGACTGCAGAGGCGGCCGACCTCGCGCGGCGATCGGATGCTGCGGTTTTGTTTGTCGGTTTCACCGATAAGGACGAGGGTGAGAATATGTTTACCCACGGTGGAGACCGGCAGTCGCTGCATCTGGCAGAGAATGAGATGGCGTTGATTCTGACAGTGGCCTCATCCAATCCGAGTACGGTTGTCGTTTTAATGGGCAGCGGGGTAGTCGTGATTGAAAATTGGAGGGAATATATCCCGGCAATACTACTGGCGTGGTATCCAGGCATGGAAGGTGGGCACGCTATCGCGGATATTATTTTTGGTAAAGTTAGCCCATCTGGCAAGTTGCCGGTTGTCTTTCCGAAATCAGAAAATCACCTTCCTCCGTTCGATCGACACGCGACGAATATCGAGTATGGTTATTACCATGGTTATCGGATGTTGGAGCGGAGAGGGCAGCCGCCTGCTTTTCCATTTGGCTATGGTTTGAGCTATACTAAGTTTGGTTATGATGATCTACGGATCGAGAACCCTGATTTGAGCCCGCAAGGAGTTCTGCAGGCAAGTGTGTTGGTGTCCAATACTGGGCTTTGGCCAGGCGACGAGGTGGTACAGTTCTATGTTGGATATCCTGGGACTGCGCTGGAGCGCCCGCTGAAAGAGTTGAAAGGTTTTGCGCGCATCCATCTCAAACCGGGCGAGCATAGAGCGGTTCAGATTGAAATACCTATCAAAGACCTGGCGTATTTTGATGAAGCGCTCAATGTGTGGGCGGTAGAGCCGGGCGTTTATGCTTTATTTGCTGGAAGCTCATCTGCGTCTGATGATTTAATCCAGCAAAACTTTAAGGTAGGGAATTCTCCATGAGCATTTGGTTTACGACAGTTACCCCGGAACAACTCAATTCCTCTCGGCAGAGGACAATGATCTCAAATCTTGGCATCGAATTTACGGAGGTTGGCGAAGACAGTCTGACCGCGCGTATGCCGGTCGACGAACGTACCATTCAACCCTTTGGCCTCCTTCACGGCGGCGCCTCCGTAGCCCTGGCAGAGACGCTTGGCAGCGTAGCGGCCACGCTAACCCTGGATACG
>JAYRNN010000007.1:0-8137 GCA_041912175.1 Anaerolineales bacterium
CCCAACAGACCCAAAGAATAGACAAATCATAGGGTTCTCTCTGACCAGGATTGCATTATTAGGAACTGCTTTTTTTCTTTTCGTGGTATTTCTCGGGTTAGCCTGGTTGGCTTACAAACGCCCGAAATGGCGCCAACGCTTCCTGGACCCCTTACTAATACAAGACAGGCTTTTCTACACAGCTACAATTGGTCTGATCGTTGTCGCCCTGTCGTTATGGTTCGGGGCATTTCGCTACAATAATTATTCTCACCCCTTTCGAGTGGTCGCCCGCTATGCCGCTTATTATGAACGGTTATTCCCATTCATCGTGGGTCTCTTTTTTGTATGCCTTACCTTAGCATTGGGGCTGATTATCCTCCGCAATGGTATCCATTTCAGCGCATTACGCCGGGAGAGGCCGCTTTGGTTGTTTACGGCGGTGTGCCTGGGTATTCTGCTGATCATCGGCCTGTTCATGCTATTCACCGGTATCGGACTTAAACCAGATTCCGTAGGCTGGGGTAGTCCTGGCGTACCTTTGTTATTTTATCAAGTTCTCCTGGCCTGGTTTGCCGGTCTGGCATTCTTGGGACTGTTGTTGCTGCCAAATAGAAGCCTTAAACCATGGCAAACGGTATTAATGGATCTCGTCTTGTGTGTCGCCTTATGGGCAGCAGCAGTTTCAGTCTGGTCCAGCCAGGATGTTCAACGCAGTTACTTCGCTCCATCACCTACAGCGCCTAATAATGAGGTGTACCCTTATTCGGACGCAGGTTTTTATGATTATACGGCTCAGAGTCTCCTGCTCGGTTACGGGTTTCTTAATGGTGAAGTAGTACCCCGACCACTTTATATCCTTTTCCTGGCAATTTTTCATGCGATCGTCGGTCAGGGATATGAACAGACCATCTATATCCAAACCTTATTATTAGCAACACTACCCGTGTTCTTATATTTGCTTGGCAAGACACTTCATAGTCGCGGCCTGGGTTTGACGCTTGGAATATTAGGTATTTTGCGCGAAATGAATTCTATCGTATCCACGCCCTGGGTAGAGGTATCGCACTCGAAATTGTTCATGGCAGACCTGCCCACCACAGTGGCGATCATTGCCCTCGCCTGGCTCAGCGTCCGTTGGCTGATTCACTCAAAGCGTAACTGGCCAGATGCATTTCTGGTGGGAGGCGTGCTTGGAATAGCGGCGCTGCTTCGCACTCAATCAATTTTGCTAGCGCCCGCGATCCTCATGGCAAGCTTATGGGTTTACTGGCGTCAGTGGAAACGTTATTTGCTCACGACCTTGCTCCTCTTGCTCGGTCTGGCGCTGGTAATATCACCCTGGTTGGCGCGTAACTGGGTGAAAACCGGGCGGTTGGTGTTTGACGATCCAACCACCCAAAGCGCTCTGGTCGCCCAACGTTACAGCACAGAGCTAGGAGCAATGCCTACCAGAAATCCCGGTGAAGACGCAGGAGAATATGCCTCCCGGCTTTCAGCCAGCGTTCGCCAATATATGCTGCGGAACCCTGGGGGGGTGGCGCGCTTTGTGACCGCCCATTCGTTGAACAACCTGGTGTCAACAGTGTTGGTCTTGCCAATGCGTTTTAGCATTGATCAAGCGTGCGATACCTTTATTGTGTGTACCCCATTCTGGATATCTCTGGTTGATCATTTTACATTCGGTGATGCCGTCCTCTTAATTTTAAATCTGTTAATCGTTTCCTTCGGAATTGCCTGTAGCTGGCGGCGCTGGAAGGCGGCTGGAATCATTCCACTGATATTCCTGCTCGTGTACAGCCTGAGCAATGGATTAGCGCGCAACTCAGCAAGGCGCTATATACTGCCAGTCGATTGGGTCAGCTACTTATATCTCGCCATTGGGCTATTCGAATTTGCAATTTGGGTAGCCGTATTGTTAGGCGCACAACGAGAAAAAATACAAACCGTCCTTGCACAGCCAGAAATAAATCCTCAATCCCCAAAACCTTCCGTTGCCTGGATCAAAATTGGTTCCACAGGAATTGTTCTCCTGCTGGTTGGGCTATCCTTGCCCCTGGCAGAAGTTTTCCGCCCCCCTGAGTTTCAGGCAGAGACAACAGAGCAAATCATTTCTTCAACGCTCAACACGCCTTTGTTGAATAACCTGTCGGTTTCGACTCAGGCGATACAAGCCTTTTCTGAGCAAGATCAAGCGGTTGCACTCAAAGGGCGGGCTTTTTATCCGCGATTCTACGCGCCGCTGGACGGTGAACCGGGCAGCGGTTGGCCTGCTTACCAGCCTTATGAATATCGCGCCACGGGTAAAGTCGGTTTTATCTTAATTGGGCCGCAGGGCGCGACTCAAGTCAATATCGCTTTAGACAATCCGCCCAATTATTTTCCAAACGCGAAAGACATGCTGGTGATCGGGTGCCAGGAAAACAATTACGTGGATGCTTTATTGGTGGCATATTTAGACGGTTCAAAACAGGTGATCCTGCGTTCGCCAGTTGACCGCCTGTCCTGTCCTCTGAAATAACACGCTGCCCTCAGTTCGCAGAGCACCCCAGTCTGATTTTTAAGTCGTCGATATTTTTTATTGTATCTATAGGTGGCGTCGACTGCTTTAGGATTTCATCCCAAACCCGACATAGCCGTGGACCGAGCAGTGGGTTGAGTTCAAATGCGTGGTCGGTCAGTTCCACAGCCCGATCCCATTGCTGGGTATGGGCATAGCCCTGGATGAATGGCAGCAATTCAAAACCAAACTGAGTCGAGGTACCTGCTTCACGTGCTTCGTCGCCCAGGCGGGCAACCTCTTCCCATTGTCCTAACTGGCGCGCCAGATCAGCTTTTTGAAAATAATAACACCATCCGTGCTCAGGTTCTTTTCCAAAGATATCCCGGGGAGGATATGCAAGGGACTTTGCGATTCCTTCGATGCGGCTTAGATTAGAGGCAGACACTACCTCACGGGTTAGCTCTGGAATCTCAATATTGTCAAAGTCGTCAGGCGTAAGCACCCACAAACAGCGCGGGCTTCCGGATTGGTAATCGATCACCAGGCTATCCCGGCTATCGCCCCGGAAGGAAAAATTCCGAAATGAACGAGAGAATGTCACCCCAGAAGCAAGTTTTGGGAGTGTCTTCCGGCTAAGATCATGGTCAAATTCAACAAACCAGTAGCCATCGGTGTCGGCGCCTTCCTGCTTAGGGTAAAGCAGATTTAAAGCCAACGCAGTCGCGTTACGACCAACATAGATAAATAACTCATCCGCAGAGAGGATGGCCGTGTCAGGCTTTATATAAGGGGCGCGCCAGGAAAGCTCCCAATAGAACCGATTTTGCCTCAAGCTGGATTCGTGATATAAGGCTGCGATGCGAGTATGGTACCCCGCCGCCAAACCGATTAATGCTGACACCAGGATAATCTTCGGCAACGGTTTTACTGTAAACCATTCCAATAAAGCAAATAAAACAATACTCAGACCAAACTCGGCTGCCAGGCCGAACCGGCCCCCATATAACCCCAACAGAGCCTGCCGATCGGTCACCCAGACAGGTAGAGAGCCCAAGAAGACACAGACCATGCCGAATAACAACGCTTGATTAATCCATTTTTTGCGTTCGTCTGCCTCCAAGTTATGCTCACGCATGAAATGAGATAAATAAAAATAAGCCAGCCCAGCTACCATTACTGTGACAAGCAAAGAAAACAAATAAAAACCATCCTTCAGGTTTATATCGAGCGGTGTGATCGTACCGTACCAGGTAGTTAACAGGTTATTTATGAGGTCCTGAATTGCCAATTGGGCCAGCCTGGTCATGGTAAGTATCGGTTGGTCCTTCAGGCTATATAACAAGTCCGGCCGATTCGGGTCATTCGAAAGGTCAACGAAGATCGTCATCCGTAAAACCAGGCCGATCGTCAAGACCACAAGATAGGGACTCCAATGCAACAAGATTTTCTTGAATTGTTCTCTGCGGGAGAGGTTTTGTTCACTGAGGATAATCCACAAAACCAACGGGCGGATTAGCTCCAATCCCCAAAAATATTCCATCGTAAGCACATGCAAAATTTCAGCAATTAAAGCCAGGATCGTAAAGAGCCAATAATAGCGCGGTTTTCGGATCGCCTGGATCATTAAACCGATCGAGAGACAATACAAGAGGAAGAGCATCCAATGCTGATTAAACGCGACCGCCACGGATTGGTTGGTGAAAACAGGATAAATGGCAAAAATTAAGCATATCCAGCCGATTTCACGGGATCGCTTTGGCCACATTCCGCGCAATGTCCACCACATCGCCACAACGGTTAACCAACGAAGGAATAAAGTAAATACATGCCAGACGATTGGTTTGGTGCCTAACCATGGGATGGTAATCATGTAGGTCCAGGCAGAAAATGGACGTTCGCCTTTATAAAACTCCCAAAAACTCCACAAACCTTTCAAACGCGCGTTGACAACCACAGGCCAGTCGTCCCAATATAAACCCAATAGAGGGATCATGACGCCAAATGAGAGTAGCAGCACGATGAAAACTGCCAGCGGGAGGGTCCAACTTTGAAACTTAATCTTCATAATTCGCACTTGTTAATTTTAACAAATACCCATCCAAGGTTTACTTCTGAATATTTCCACACTGAAAGGTTGATAGCATCTTTTCTATGGACGGCAAGTCTTCCTCAGGTGGATTCGAGTCTTCCAAGAAATGTTTCCAAGAACTACATAACCACTCAGAAAAGGAAGGTTGGTTTTGGAAAACCAGATTGGATATTCTCTGCGCCTCTTCCCAGCGATTTTCGCGCGCGTATCCTTCTATAAAAGGTAACCATTCTTGCACGTTATTGGGTTCATATCCAGCTTGCTGAACTTCCTGGGCAAGCTTTACAACAGTTTTAAAATCTCCGACTTGCCGAGCAAGTTCTGCCTTCTGGTAGTAGTAGCACCAGGTATGATCTGGCTCTATGCCAAAGACGGCCGCAGGCGGCACCCAATTATTTTTAGGAGAAGTTCCAATACGCGCCAAATCGACGACGCCCAAGCTCTGGCGGGCAATTCTCGAGACTTCTGGCCGTTCGCTATCCAGCGGCGATAAGACCCACAAGCAATTGCCTTGTTCAGGTTCATAAGTAATCACCAGTCCGCCGCTTGAGGTCTGGCTATCAGACGCCGGTATAACAGTCATCTCCTCGTTTAGGAATCGAAATGTGAATGGAATATTCTGACCATCCGATGTCGAGGGGTACAGAAGATTAAATGCCGCTGTCGCCGGCGCCTCGCCGCCATTTTTCTTAAAAAATTCGCTATCCGAGAAAATCGTTGTTGGAGGTTGTAGATATGGGGCGCGCCAGTAGAACTGCCAATAAAGACGTGTTTCATCGATCCATCGCCAACGGAAGTCATTTGCATTTCGAACGTGGAAACCCACTGCGAGACCAATTAAAACGCACAGGAATACGATCCTTCGAGTTTGGTCTTCGATCGCCCACTCTACAAAAACGACAAGTAGAATACTCAAACCAAACATAGCAACCAGGGTGTAACCTGACTGGTAAATATTACTTGTTCCATGGTGATCGATCCAAAATGGAATAATTCCCATGAGAAAAGCGAGCGTTCCAAGAACGGCTGCTTGCTTAATAAATCTATTATTTAATGAAACATCTCTCTGCTTGTTATTGGCAATTTTTAAGTGCAGCCAATAAAAGCCAACCAACCCGGCAATGAGCGCGGCAAATACAAAGGAGATTATTAATATCCGGTCGTTTAATTGAATAATAGCCGGTTCAATCGTCCGGTTCCAAGCGCCGAAGAGCAGATTGACCAATTCGCGTAATGTCGTCTGTAACCATCCCATGTTCACAACCGCTACTTGTCCAGTCGCGCTGCTGGCGACTGATTGGTAAGACGCATTGCCCCTTTGCCCGGAAAAACTTTGAAAAATTAAAGTCAACAATATGATCAGTACATATGGGATCCATTTTATGGTTGTAAACCGAATTCGATCCCGGCGCGTTGGCGCCTTCTCAGATACGAACCAAATGATCGCCGGCCGCAAGAACTCCAATCCGATAAAATAACCGAGCATCAATAGATGTAAAGTCGTTCCCAATAAGCCTAAAGCTGTGTAGAACCGGGCATATCGTTCTTGCCTGAGTGATTGGATCATAGCGGCCAAGGACAAAAAATAGACCACGTACGCAATCCAGAGCGGTGTGTTCGTGACAGAAACAGATTGTTGATCAAATAACGGATAGATGGCGAATAAAAATGCCATCCAGGTGACCTCACGAATATGCCCTGGCCAGAGTTTTGAAAGACTCCACCACATGGTAAGTACGGTTATAAAGCGTAACAACAGGGACAGGATTTGCCAAAGAATTGGAATAGGGCCGATGAGATTCGATAGGTGGAGGATTACCCACGGATAAAGGGACCATCGCCCTAATAGATCATTGAGGACTTCCCAAGGATTATCCAGGCGAGAAGCAAGAAGCGCCAACCAATCCGTGGCGTAAAAGCCCTGCCAATAGATCAATAATCCAAATGTCAGTGATAGGAAGATGAAGATCGCGAATGGGATAGATTTTTTTGAGAATGAAATCTTCATACAATTATCGGATAGGGTTCAATATTTGCTCGATTTGCTGAGGTGATATATCATATAACAAGTAAGCATATGCTACCGTGCCAATTGGAATAAAATTATCTCGCAGCCACTGATATGTCTCGGGATCAGAAGTAATACCGACCAGGTCATTGGCGCTAACTAGGATTTTACCTGCCGCTGGCTGTTCGAGTTCGATCAGTGTTTCTGGGTGTCGAGTTACATAATCACTGGCAAACCCATCCGCTTGTCCCCAATCTAAATTTGAATCTGCCAATATTTTATATGCAAACCTGCGGTCACTCACAATTTCATTGAAGTATGGCACATAATTCGGGAAATAGCTGATTACTGAAACCAGTAAATATACACCCAACGCGATGACAACCGCTTTCCGGACCCGCGAGGCTGGCTGCCAATCTTCGATTATATTCCCTATAAAAATATATACAAACGGGAACGCAACCAAAAAATAGCGGATGCCGATCTGGGCCTGGTAAAAGAAGTTGAAATAAATTGTAAAAAATAGCAAAGGCCCAATCAAGAATAATTCGTTCTTCAAAAAATTACGATATTTTCGCTTATACAGATAGACACCGATCGCGAGTAGAAATGCCACTTGGGTTGCAATTGGTTCCTTATAAAGGGTTGCGACCAGGTAATAACCTTTAAAACCTTCTTTTCTGAGCTGCCCAAAAAGGTAAATATTTCCATACCCTCTCCCGGTTCGTTCCCTTGAGCGAACGTCGTCAAGGCCCTGCAAGTATGGATATGGCAGTGGAACGGGCAAATCTCCCACTGACAATACATGCGCCTTGATTCGGTTAAATGTTTCGGATCGAAATTTATAGGTGCTGATCGGGTTGCCTGTTTGATTGAACAGAAAACCAATATTGATAATCAGGATACTGACTAATCCAATCATCAATGCATAGAGGAACATACGCCCCAAATAATTTCTCAACCATTGAAAATCTCGACTCTTGACCGAATGAAAGACTTCTGGCGAGTCCCTGACGATCAATAGAACTGCAAATAAAGGAAACAAAAATATGCAGGTGTATTTTGAAAGCTGGCTAAGGCCTAATACGATCGCCAGGGTTACGGCATGTCGCCAATCGCGCTTTTCACTGAATTGCCATAATACATATGTGGATAACACGATCATGCCAACAGCAAAAATATCAGTGGTGACAAATTGAGAATGGGCGATGATATTCGGATCCCAGGTATAAAGAGCCATCGAAAACAGGCCTGGCAGGAAACCATAAAGTTTTTTTGCCCACAGGAAAATCACCAAGGCAGGAATCAGAGAAAAAAGCATTGTGAATACTCTACCAGACCTGATATCCTCCAGGTTTGTCCTGAATTCACCAGCAGGAAGGTAGGTAGCAATTTTCCCTGGTAACGCATTCAGGGTCGAAAAAGGCATTTTACTGTCGTCGAATCGTGTGGAATCCAAATTCAGGATTTGAAGACCGTAGCGGTAATGCTGATCCTCATCATAAGTGAGAGTCTGATTCCGCGCGCTGACGAGAGTAAACAAAAAAAACATAACCAA
>JAYRNN010000008.1:0-21412 GCA_041912175.1 Anaerolineales bacterium
AAATTTTTGGTCGTGTTGGGTTTTTCTGGGTTGGGCAGACCAACCGACGACTACGTTATTGTTGTTTTAGCGCAAGGAGGCGGGCCTGAATGAACCAGGTGTGGATGGTCACAGATGAATGATCTGGTCGGTTCCCAGTCCACCTTCTCAAAACGATAATTCGATTAAAATAAAAAGTATATGCAAAACGAGACGAGAACCATCACCCTGCCCTTGCCTTTTCGGATGGGCAGCGTCAACTGTTATCTCATCAAAACCGTAGCCGGCTATATCTTGATCGATACTGGCGGTTCAAACAGTAGGCAGGAACTCCTCAAAGAGCTTGAAACCTTTGGCTGTAAGCCCGGCTTGCTCAAGCTCATCGTTTTAACCCATGGAGACTTCGATCACACCGGGAATGCTGCCTATCTGCGTGAAGCCTTCGGCGGTAAAACCGCCATGCATGCCGATGATGCGGGCATGGTCCAATATGGAGACATGTTTGTAAACCGCAAACAGCCGAATATGATTATCCGAACATTGCTCCCAGCATTCACCGGCTTTGGAAAAGCGCAGCGCTTCACGCCAGATGTGCACCTCGAGGACAGGGAGGATTTGGCGGATTACGGATTCGACGCACACGTCGTCTCTATCCCAGGGCACTCCAAAGGGTCGATCGGTATCCTGACTGCGGGCGGGGATCTCTTCTGCGGCGACCTGTTGGACAACACGAAGTCGCCAGCTCTCAACTCCCTCATCGATGACCCAGAGGCTGCCAGAGCCAGCCTCCAGAAATTGAAAGGATTGAGCATCGGTATGGTTTACCCTGGTCACGGCCAGTCGTTCTCGCTAACTCAGGTCCGTGAACCCAGCGCATGAGATTGCCGAGTTGTCCCTGCCTTGAGGATTCACGGAGGGACCGATTATTTCAACAATGCTTTACCTGATTTAACCGTAGCTCTAATATCAGTATTTCATTGAATTGTCTCTAGTTGCAGCGGCTTTTCCATCCCAAGAACCAGGCCAAGCCCAATCAGGCCCAGGGCGAACAAGGTGCGAAAGACGAGAAAGACAGCCGTGATCTGCTCTCCGCTGAGCAGAAAAAATCCAATCAGCCCCATTACCCCGGTGACCAGCGGCAACCATTGCCAACGCGCTAAGACCGGCTGGCGCAAATTGGCTACCCCAAACAAGATCAATCCAAGCAACAGAATAGCCAATCCGATCAACACCAATATAAACAGGTCAAAGGGTAAGACTGGCGGGTCTTCAAAGTCAATGAAAGCGGCATGACCGATTGCTAGAAGAATACCTCCGCCGCAGAAAAGGCGCAGCGCATTCTTGCCAAACCGTCCGAAACGCGGAGCATAGCGTAAATAATAGGCCATATACCCGATAACCAGAGCCAATTGTCCAATCAGAATAAGCCATCCATTCTGCTCTGAAATCACATCTGGCATCCATTTTGAGAGGAAGAGCCGGCTCATTTCGTTCAGCTTATTCAGGATGAAGAGCAGGTTTCCAACCACGAAAGCCACGCCGCCCAGTCGAGCGACCGTGCTCAGGCTCATTTTTAAATTTCTCCTTTTCAATCCCGCTGATAATATTCTTATCTAGACCTAAATTATACGTTTTTCACGAATAGTATAACATGGACTACATGCCAGCCTCCCGATCTGTAATCCGGTTGGGGTTGTTGGCATGGGTGTCGAACTCCTGCTCGCGATCTCGGCGATCACAGCTCCTATTTGCAATTGGCAAGATCCTGCAGCTGCATTAGTCTTGACCGTGCGGCGGGTTTGAACCCGCCGCCCTCAGTGGTTGTAGTTATGGCACGGCGATAGGCTTGCTGGCCGGCAACCAGTTATTGGCGGCTATTACCGGGTTGGTCGCAGACGAGTCCGGGCCGAGGGGTAGGTTGTGGATCTATAGCCTGGGGAAATAATGGGATTAAACTATTTACACACCTGTGACCATCAAACGCCAGAGGATAAAAGCCAGGAAAACCAAAGCCACGCCGTTCACCAGCAAAGCCTGGTAACGCTCCTCCGCTCTCACATAAAGGTAAAGGGCCGGGATGGTCAACGCGCCAACTGCCCCATACAGAATGTGCATGTATGGCCGGTCCAGGTTGGCATAATGTCCGCTGAGCGCCACGATTAGCCCTAAGACAGACTGCGCAAGGATCACGATCTCGGCGATCACCAACGCGCCCGCATAGTTCGGGTCGCTTTTCTGCTTGCGAAAGAACTTCCAAAAACTCCACAGCGCCATGATGATGACAAACAACATGGCCGTATTAGCCAGGCGGGCATGGATGGCGACCAGTGACATGTTGACCTCCGCTTATGAGTATTCAGCCTCATTATACTCCGAGAGGGTTAAGCCAGCCCACAAAAAGGTGATCGCGCAAATCACCCTTTAAGGGTCGGCGGGGCCCCCATTTTCAGCTTGTTTTGAATTTTTCGCTATGCTATAATTCCGCATTGGACTAATTTGACTATGTAACTCTGTTTTGTATTTTTAGGAGGAATTATGGCCAAACCGACGCCGCCCCCCGCCGGTGAAACTGAGACCAAAAAGAAAATGAACAGGCGAGAATTCCTAAACCTTGCCTGGCTCGCTTCTCTCGGCTTCCTGACGGTTGAAGTAGCCGGAATCACGTACTTGTTCGCCATGCCCCGTTTCAAGGCGGGGGAATTTGGCGGGGTTTTCACTTACGGCAAAGTATCTGACCTCCCGAGTGTTGAAGACGCGCCGCAAAACTTCCCAAAGGTAAAGCTGTGGATGTCGAACACAGAGGAAGGCGCAACCGCAATTTACAAAGTTTGCACCCACCTGGGCTGCTTGTATGGCTGGAGCGACCAGGCGGATCGCTTTGTCTGCCCTTGCCATGGTTCCCAATTCCACAAAGACGGCCAATATATCGCCGGGCCGGCCCCTCGCAACCTTGACCGCTTCCCGATCCAGGTCGTATCGAATGGCCAGGTAATCGCCGAGACCAACGCCAGTGGCGACCCGCTGCAAATCCCGGATGAACCGAACGCAGACATCCTGGTCGACACCGGCAAACGCATCCGGGGCGCCTCTCACGCTTAAATCACAACCTACCCCATCCGACCAGAAACATTTTCGGAGAAGAAACCGATGATCAAATCCATCAACCTCCAAGACACCCGCAAAAAAATCGGCCAGGCTGTGGATGGCCGCGTGCGCGCCATTACTGCCGGGCTTGGGATTAAAGAACTAGGCGCTGTCCTGCGCGGCGACCCGCCGACCGAAAAGCCGAACCCACGCTATAAAGTACATACGACCAGCTTCTTGTTCCACATCCGCCCGCGCTATTACGAACTGGGCAGCACGATCTTCTCGCATACCTTCCGGATGGGTTTCTTTACAAGCTTATTCTTCTTCATCGAGCTTTTCACCGGCTTGATTTTAATGGTGTATTACACCCCTTCGCCAGAGAAAGCCTATTCATCGATCGTGAACTTGATGACCAATGTGCCCTTTGGCCAATTTTTCCGCGATATGCATCGTCTCGGCGCCGAGGGCATGGTTATCTTCACTTTTCTGCATATGCTGCGCACGTACATGACCGGTTCTTATAAAAAAGAACGCTCATTCACCTGGCTTACAGGCGTGGTCTTGCTTGGCATCACCCTTATTTTAAGCTTCAGTGGATACTTGCTTCCCTGGGACCAATTAGCTTATTGGGCAGTCACGATAGGCACCAGTATGGCCGAGGCGGCGCCATTGTTTGGCAACCAGGCAAACTTGATCTTACGCGGCGCGCCCGATATCGCCGCCAATGGCTTACTGCGCTTCTATTTATTACACGTTGTGCTCCTACCACTGGCCGCGATCCTGGTCATCAGTATCCATTACTATAAGGTCTCACGCGAACACGGTATTTCACAGCCAGCCAAATTCACGGACGAAGGCAACGCCAGCCCTGAAAAGAAGAAGTGGGCTAAGAGCCGGATCGATTTCCTTCCAGATTTATTTACGGGAGAAGTTTTCTGGACTGCCCTGGGGCTATTCCTGGTGATATTGGCGATCACATTTATGGGCTATCATGCCCCGCTCGAAAACGTCGCCAACCCACAAGTCACACCGTTGGATACAAAAGCTCCCTGGTATTTCTGGTGGCTGCAAGGCATGCTTAAGTTGGGCGATAAGACCCTGATGGGCATTATCCTGCCCACCATTATCGTGGCTGTCCTGGTTGGCCTACCGTATATTGACCGGAACCCTTACCGTAGCCTGTATCGCCGCCCGATTGCCGTCGGGTTGGGCGTACTCGCTGTTGGCGTTTTGATCGTTCTAAGTTACATGGGGTTGCCACAATTTGGCATCGAGCAGGATCCGGCTACCCGCACAGTGCAAGATATGTCGCCGATGGAGGGCGCCGGCCCCATTCAAAAGGTTCCCTTCGATCAACTGCAGACGGGGGCCTACATTGTCAATCAAAGCCCTACCGCCGATATGTGTCCGAATCTAGATTTCGGCTGTCCTCAATTGGAATCTGTATTTGGCTTATACACCGACAAAATCAACAACCACATCAACCAGGGAGACTTGCCAAAAGATACTCAAGCTACCATGGTGATTGAGGATTGGCAACAAGACTTAAAGAAGGTCACCTTTCGGATTACTTGGGTCGATGAAAGCGGACAAAATAAAGTTTACAGCCGAGAGACTTTTCTGCATGCCAGCCGCGGAACAGAATAAGAGAGGGTTTTAGAAATCATGAAGCGCATCCAACTCGAAATCACTCTAGGCATACTCCTCGTCCTGGCAACAAGTTTCCTGGTCATCTATTATGGCATCACAGAGCCACAACGTATGCAGGCCAACGCCGAGGCAGCGCAAGCGCGTGAAATCGAGGCTGGCGCGGCGCTCTTCGAGGCGCAGTGCAGCCGCTGCCATGGCACCCAAGGCCTGGGTATTCCAGGTCTCTGCCCGCCGCTCAACGATCGTTACTTCTTCGACCAACGGCTCAAAGATGTTGGTTGGTCGGGTACTCAAGAAGACTATATTGTAGCCACGGCCTCCAGCGGCCGCCTGGTTTCCACGCGTCCCCAAACGTATCCAGGCCAGGGCACGCCTGCCATGCCATCCTTTTCGGACCAATACGGCGGGCCGCTCCGCCCCGACCAGATCCGCAGCATCGCCGCCTTCGTCATGAACTGGCAATCCACTGCCCAGCTTGTCCAGGCGCCGGAAGTTCCTTCTGGCCCCACCGTTGGTACGGACATCACCAAGCAACTCCCTACCGGCGACGCGAAGGCCGGCGAGGCGTTGGCGACCAGCCTGGGATGTACTGCATGTCATGTACTCGCCCCCACCGGCCCAGCCTGGCCTGCAAAGGACGGCGAACCCGGGATCGGCACGCGCGCTGCCCAGCGTATCCAAGATTCGGGCTACACGGGTAAAGCCGCCAGCCCAGAACAATATCTATTCGAATCGATCGTCGACCCGAATGTCTATGTCGTCAACGGTTTCTCTGCCGGGATTATGCCACAAATCTATGCCAACCAACTGACCGACCAAAACATGGCCGATATCATCGCCTATCTACAGACTTTGAAATAACGAGGGTAGCATGCCAGCTTCCAAAGAGCACAGCATTGTTTGGCGTATCGTTGGGTTGGTATTGTTGGTTACCCTCTCGCTTTTGACGGTCGGGGTATGGGCGGCTGGCGCTCAGACTCCTACAGAGGGTCAATTGGAGCTTGGCGCACGCCTGTTCGCCGAAAACTGCGCCGTTTGCCATGGTTTGGAAGGCCAGGGGCGTGTCGGCGCTGAGCTGGCCAAGAACTGGCCTTCGGTCCGCCCAGACTTGACAGTTAAGAATATCATCATAAACGGCGTTCCGGGCTCGCGCATGCCGGCCTGGGGAGAGGCGAAAGGCGGTCCGCTCAACACCGAACAAGTCGAGGCTTTGACAGCCTACATCCTGAGCTGGCAGACCGGCGGCGCGGCGAATATCATTATCCTCCCCACGCCTACCCCCTTACCGCCTGTCACCCCCGTCCCGAACGTGGTCGGGGACACCACGCGCGGTGCAGCGCTGTTCCAGCAAAACTGCATTATGTGCCATGGAGAAGGCGGCCAGGGTAAGATCGGTAAAACCCTGGCAAAGAGTTGGGCCGGCGTGCGCCCTGACCTGGCAATCCAGAATACGATCCAGAACGGCATCCCGAACACATCCATGCCGGCTTGGGGTCAAGCCAACGGCGGCCCACTAAGCGACCAGGACGCCAATGATTTGACAGCTTATATCCTGGCTATGCCGAAAGTCACGCAGATCCAGGCGCCAACCGAGCCGCCGGAGCGCCCCAAGCTATCCTGGCTAAGCGGTTGGGGCGGCATCCTGGTCTTCGTGATCCTACTGGCGGTTGTGCTCGCCTTTGCCTACTACATTCAACGAAAAAGATGAACCAGCTCTCAATACAAAAACTCCCCGCCTGGGGAGTTTTTGTATTGACAATGCACCTCACCTGCGGTATCCTACAGGGCGTGTCCGGGTGGGTCCGGCGCGGCGGAAACCCCCGAACCCCGTCAGGTCCGAGAGGAAGCAGCGGTAAGGAGGCCATTCCGGGCGCCGCCGGGTTGCCTACCCGGGCATTCTTCATCTAAGAAGCCTTGCCCTATCCAGGGCGCATTTTATGCCAGCCCCCCACGATTCCACCCAATCCAAACAGAGAAATCTGCCGCGCCTCACGCAGCGCGCTTTTCGTCTCTTTTCTGGCAAGGGGGCCCAGCAGGGATACCTGGCCGCTGTCGACCAGGGCTTGATCAGCCTGGCCAATTTTATCGCTACCATCATCCTGGCCCGCAACATCACCCCCACGCAATTGGGTGTGTATGGAGTTGGTTTTACGACCTTGCGCCTGGCGCGGGCTGTTCAAGAGGGGATCACCATACAACCCATGAATACCTTTGGCGCTACCATGGACCAGGACGCCTTTAAGCGCTATGCCACGGCCACCAGCATGATCCAGGTCGCCTTGGCCATCGTTTCGGCAGCCATCATCGCTCTGGTTGGTTGGATCCTGACACAGACCGGCAATGACACCGCCGGGCCGGCGATTTTTTCGTTGTGGACGGCCTTCTTATGGTGGCAGCTCCAGGAATACGTTCGACGGATGTTGTATACGCGCGGCGATGTGTTCAATGCCATGATTAACACCGCCCTGGCCAACGGTGTCCGGTTGGCAATCATGCTTTGGTGGGTCAGCCAGGGTACATTGACCGGGATTGGCGGCCTGACTGCGATTGGTCTGGGCTCATTGGCGGCCTTGATCCCTGGCGTGTGGCAGACACGCCGCTTTTGGAGCCGCCATTTCACCAGCTTACACGATACCTGGAATCGCAACTGGAATTTCGGACGGTTTATGCTGGGAGCGAGTCTCTCGAACTGGATCTCGGTAGAGTTTTATCCGGTGCTGACGGCTGGCATGATCAGCTTTGCCGCAGCCGGCGCTTACCGCGCGATTCAGAACCTGGTCCAGCCCGTCCAGTTGCTCTTGCGCGCGATTGATACCTTCCTGACCCCCAGGGCGGCCAAGACCTACCACAAGCAGGGTTTCAAAAGCCTGGACAAATTACTGCGCAAAACGTATTCGATCTTCGCCGGTCCGATCTTAGGCATGCTTGGCCTGGCTGTAATTTTCCGCGTGCCCCTGCTCCAGTTGCTGTACGGCGAGACATACCTACCATACGCAGATGGGGTTATTTTGATGGCGATCTTCTACGCGCTGTGGTTTGCCTACTGGCCGCTGCAGACTGCCATGAAAGCCATGCACGCCAGCCGGCCAATCTTTATCGCCAACCTGGCGGCCATCATCGCCATGTTCACCGTGGGCATCTGGTTTATTAACCGTTGGGGAGTCTACGGGACAATGGCGGGGCAAGCCTTAAACGCATTAATCGTAGCATCCATCCATTTTCTCGCCTGGCGAGCAATTCGCCAGGATGCCCTCTCCCGGATTCCCGAAGCCTCTGCGCCCGCCGCCGACTCGGATCGCTAATCGTAATCTCCTATTCGCGCTCCATCAGCAAACGATCACGATCTGTGCAATAGCCGCCGGGGCAGCCTTCCATCCCAATTCTTCTGCCAGCGGTACCAAAAAGCCAGCATGAAAGCCAGAAACAGCAACCTTAGATCGAAGCCCAGGCTCATATGTTGAATATATAAGCGATCGAAGCGCAACTTCTGGCGCGGCGTCAAAAAATAGTCGCCGGCCACTTGCGCCAGACCAGCCAGCCCAGGGCGCACCTGGTGACGCAGCGCATATTCCGGCATCGTCTGCAGGTATTCCTGCACCAGCACAGTCCGCTGTGGACGCGGGCCGACAAAACTCATGTCACCTCTCAGGATATTCAACAGTTGTGGCAGCTCATCCAGGGCAGATTTACGCAGGAAGCGGCCTACCCAAAGCACACGTTCATCCCCCTCCTGAGCCAGGATAGGGCCGGTCTCTTGTTCCGCCTGGCGCACCATAGAGCGCAATTTGAACTGGTGGAAATTCACCCCGCCTCGCCCCACTGAGTTTTTAACAAATAATACCGGCCCTGGGTCCTCGAACCAAATCAAAAAAATACTTAAGATCCAAACCGGTGATGAGAGCAACAGTCCGAAAGAGGCCAGGATCAGGTCAAAAACGCGTTTACCGCCGGGTTCATCCACCTGCTTGCGAATTACCTGCTTGTGAATCTCGAGAACCTCGGCCTCAACCTGCCTGGCAGGCGGCGCATTATTCTCCCACAACCGCTCTTTCGTTGCCGTGACCCACAAACAACCCAGGAAGGCCCCCAACGTAGAGGCGCCGAGTCCGGCCAGGAACAGCCCAAGCCAGTCGCTGATCGCTAAATAGAACAGCAGACCATTTACCGCACTATTTCGGCGCAAGAAGAAGACGAATCCGAAATACAAAATCAGCGATAGGATGACGCCGAAGAGGAAAGCCAGCCGGTAGCGCCAGGCGCGCGCCAGCCCGCTGGTCGACAGGCCGTGCTCAGCGCCAAAGGCGAACAGGGCGGCCAAAGCCGCCAGGATGATCCAAGCCACGCCAAGCATTATACATTAAGGTATCAAAATATCCCCGGCCAACAAACATCGTCGGGGATATTTCCTGGCAAGGGTGAAAAATCTTACTTTATACTTTCGGCAATTGCGATGAAGGTGGCTTTATCCAGGGCGCCAGGCAGATAAGCGTTCAGGTCGAAACGCATCCTCTTCTCATCCACCCAGCTCAAATTAAGGTTGCAGGCAGTATCGCCGCCGTTCACGCTCCCATCTACACATACCTGGTAAAAGACCGCCGGCTGGCCGTGCACAGAAACCCATTCCCCCCCGCCCATAGCCATTTCCTCCAGGGTATTGGCCGGACGGTCATTCCGGTATAACAGGTATTTGTAATGGCGCTCGATGCTATCGGTAGCCGGCGTGAGATATACCAGGATGACCTCGGTCCCGCTGCCGTCCCCCATAGACCGCCAGTCCTTAGCGCCGCTTTCTCGAAGCACCGCGTAGGCAAAGCGTACGTCCGTCGGCATTTGTGAAGGGGTTTGGATGTGGAACCCGGCCAACGCTTCGGCCGCCTCGACCGAAGGCAGGTATTCCGGATCAGGCGTTTCGCCGGCGATGGTTGAAACGCCCGTCAGGCTCTCTGCCATACGGCGCATTTCCAGGCGAGTGACGAATTGTCTCCCTTCGTAAGCATCCATCAAACCTGATATCACGTAGCTCATCCCACCCGACTGCCAGAGCAATACGTGATTGGTGACGATATCCTGCGTCTGGCAGAGTGTGTTGAGATCCAGGCCGTTGGAGGCATACAGCGCCTGGCCGTCCTGTGCGCCGCCGAGCAGTATTGGCTCAGTGAAAACCGGGATATCGATTTGTTTGCCATCGAAAAACGGCGGCGGTAGGAGGATATCCTCGAGCGATAGCGTTTGCGGGCTCTCGGCGACGAGCAGGTATGGAGCGCTTTCGCTGCCCGGGTAGTTGTAGGACAAGCAGACAGCATTGCGATCCGGCGCATAGATGGCTTTTGCAAATGCATAGCGCTCGGGCAGCCAGCCCGGCTCGTGGATGGTGAAGCTGGCCTGGGAGGCAACCTGGTCGAGGGCAGTATCGGGGGCAGGCGAAGGCGCAGGCACAGCGACCGCTTCACCGATCACGTGAGCGGCGATATCGACCAGCATCGCCTTATCAAGTTCTATGCCCTCATCGGTCTTAGCGGGCATGAACTGCAGCGTATAGCGGATGCCCCCCTCCTCCCATCGCAAGGTGCGCTGAGGGATTCGGGCGTCCCAGACGACCGAGCCGGTGTTCTGGCCTGGATCGACCCACATGCCCTGCACATATTCCCCCGTTACGCTTCCGATGGCAACCGGCTCGATCACTGCTTCGCTCCCTATCGGCATGTCGATTTGGTCCGCATAACGATCGGGACCCTGGAACAGAATCAGCCCGCCCGCCATACCCTGGTAATGGAGCTGCACCAACTCTGGCCCGCCCGTAGCGCCCGAAAACTCCCAATCCTCCGGCAGCGCGGCGACTTCCATAACAGGGAAATCTACCACCTCTCGGATTTCCGCTGCGCTGCAATGGGGGTAGAAAGTGCTGCCGCAGGTCTCTTGAAACGGCAGACCGGCAGAAGCCCGCGGCGTCGCAGTAGCCGGCAAGGCCGCAGGGTAATTCGTAGGAACTGCGCCCAGGGTGGGCTGCAGCGCCGGCGCCGGGCGAGCTTCGTCCGAGGCCCTGGTAAAGAACCGCAATGCATTCTGCGCCCAGGCGCGCCCCTGGGGCGTGGCGATCAGCGCCCCGGCAATAACGAACAGCGCAAACAGCGTGACCACCGGCAGGCGGCCAGGCCGAGCAAAACTTGTTTTCATCGAAAATGCTCCTGTTTGAGAAAAGGTTTTGCTCGTCTCCAGGCGCTGGTGAATGGCAGAGCGCAGATCCACATCTGCTGGCACGCCGTCTTCCGCCAGTTGGTTCAAAAATTTCGTGAAAGGGTGTTCATTCATGGTTGTTAATCCTCATCGTGTGCTTCTAGCGATCTTGTTTCGAGCTCCGAAGGGAGCAGCGCCGGCTGTGCAAAATCCGCCAGCAGATCGCGCAGCTTGTTACGGGCGCTGTGCAGCAGCCATTTGATCGTTCCGAGTGGGCGCTGCAATTGGCTGCTCATTTCAGCCTCGCTGTAACCCAGGTAGTAGCGCTGCACGATGACCGAGCGTTGAGCGGGCGGCAGCCCTTCCAACGCCTGCCATACTTCCCGACGGGTTTCGGCATGGATAGCCCATTCCTCGGGTCCTGGCTGCGGATCATCGAGTTTATCGATGAGCTGCGCGGCTTCTGCGGTCATCACGCCATCCAGCGAAACCTGGCGTGCTTCTCGCTGGGCGGCTTTTAAAGCATCGTTGATCACGCTGCGCAAGAACCAGGGCGCGAACGGGCGGGCATCATCGAAGGCGCTGATTTTCTGCACCAGCCGCACAAAGGCATTTTGCACGACGTCCTCCGCCAGCGGGCGATCCAGCACGATCAAGTAAGCAGCTCGCACAGCCCGAAGCTGGTATCTTTCGACGAGAACATCCAGCCCGGTGAGATCGCCTCGTTTGAGACGAGCAATGGCTTGAAAGTCTTGATTGGGTTCATCCATGGGTGATATCCGTTGACATTATTGAGGTCCTCTAATCATACTATCCTTCTGCGCACAAAAAGGTTGGCAGCGCGACCAGGTTGCCCACTGCGCTGCAAAAACGGCCCAGGTTTCCTGGTGATATAATTGTGATTCGTTTCCATCACCATTCGTCTTCAGGAGTCTATTAAAAGTATGCCGAAACGTTCGAAAGCGTGGATGATTGCAGGCGCTGCCGTACTGATACTCTTGATCGCTGCAATGATCTTTTATCCGAAAATCCAGCAAACATTCTCCGCGCCGCTTGGGCCGGCGCTTGGACTTCCCACTTATACCCCTACGAGTCCGCTCGCACCCACTACCCAGACGGCTACCAATAACAGCTCTCCGGCGGCTAGCACGAGGGTCTCCAGCACACAAACGCCCTCCACTGGCGTCAATCTGGCTGCGATCACCCCACCCACGCCCACCGCCAAGCCCCTTTGCGGCGGGCCTCCCGTGATGACTATCCTGGGCATCGGCGCCGATCATGGGCAGAGCAGCAATTACCTGTATGGGTTAGGCGATGCCATTCGTGTCGTGCGCGTTGATTTTGTCACGCCAAAAGTGACCGCCCTGACCATCCCACGCGATTTATGGGTGGATATCCCCGGCATCAGCGATCACGGCATCACCCAGGGCAAGCTAAACCAATCCTATTTCTATGGAAACAAAGGCATGGGCTATTATTCCGGTTCTGGGGGCGGCCCGGGTTTGATGGCGCTCACCCTCGATCAAAACTTTGGCTTGCGCCCTGACCATTATGGCGCGGTCAATATGGAAGTCTTTAAAAAGATCGTCGATGCAATTGGCGGCATCGATATCTATTTGCCCACCGATGTGGATGGGACTCCGATCGACAATAAGACTGCCAACATGGGTTATTTCACGGCCGGCCAACACCATTTCAATGGCGACCAGGCGCTGCGATTCTCCCGCATTCGGAAACGCTATAACGATTTCACGCGCGGCGATTTCCAAAATATGGTGATCTGCGCGGTGCAGAAAAAACTCACCTCTCCAGAAACGCTGACAAAAATCCCAAAGATTATCGCTGCTTTCCAAGGCCAGGTGTTAACCGATTTGAGCCTGGAACAACTCAGCCAGTTAGCCTGCCTGTTACCCAAGCTAGATCGCAAGAATATCATCTTCACCAGCATGCCGCAAGAAATATTCTCCCCGGGTCGCCAGTACAGCCCACAGCAGAAGGATGAGACCTTCATCCTGGAAGCCGACCCTGAGGTGATCCGTGACTATGTCAGCCAATTCATGGCCGGAACCTGGCCGACTCAACCGGATGAACCAACCTGCAAATGATGCTTGCGCCGCTCAACGTCCCCGAATTGCTGCGCAGCCATGGGCTGCGGCCGGATAAAAGCCTGGGGCAAAACTTTCTAATCGATCCGCTCGCTCTGCAGCGCGTCGTTGAAGCCACGCAAATCAGCTCGGAAAACGATGTACTGGAAATCGGCCCTGGCCTGGGCAGCCTGACGCGGCTGTTGGCGAAACGCGCCAGGCGCGTGATCGCGATCGAGCTGGATGGCAGGTTGATCCCGATCCTGGAAGAAGTCCTGGCGCCGTTCAACAATGTTCAAATCATCCAGGGAGATATCTTAGAGGTCAATCTCGCAGAACTCTTTTCCCCCACCTCAGGTGCGACTTACCAGGTTGCGGCAAACATCCCTTATTACATCAGCTCAGCCGTCATCCGCCAACTATTGGAAGCGCCTGTTCGCCCAGAGAGCGTGACTCTGACCGTGCAACGGGAGGTAGCAGAACGCATTTGCGCCAGGCCCGGCGAGATGAGCCTGCTGGCGCTCAGCGTGCAAGTCTATGGCGCTCCTAAAATCACGGCGCGCATCCCGGCAGGAGCATTCTATCCCCCACCGCAAGTGGACTCGGCGGTTGTACGGATTGATTTATACCCAACAGCTTGCATACCGGTTGCTATGCTCCCGCTCTTCTTCCGCCTGGCCAAAGCCGGGTTCAGCCAGAAACGCAAGACCCTGCGTAATGCTGTATCAGGTGGGATGGGCTGGGAGACAGATCATACTGACCAGATCTTTCAAGCCGCGGGGATCGACTCGCGCCGGCGGGCCGAGACGCTTAGCCTGGCAGAATGGCAGCAATTGGCAGCCGTCGTGCAAGCGGCGACCTGACCGGCTGTGCGCTTATCCCCAAATCCAGAAAAGCCCACCAGCCAGGAAACGCAGTCCAGCCACAACAAACAGGGCCGACTGTGGGCCCATCCAATTTCCCAGCAGCGGCGCGGCAAGCGAACCAAGTAAAATTCCTATGTTTAATACCACATTGTGCAGCGCCATGCCCGCCGGACGCTGGTCGTCAGGTACTTTCTCCATTAATCGGTTGGTCAGTCCAGCATTGGTAATTCCCCACGCCCCACCTCCTATGAAGGAAGCCACCCAGAACAGCGCCGGGCCCTGGGCCAATCCAAGGAAGAGTGGATAGAATCCAAAGAGGGTCGCTCCGGTTGCCAGGGTGCGTTTATGCCCCAGGCGAGTGGTAATTTCAACCATCCGCAACGAAACCAGTAACATAACCCCATAAAACAAACTGCTTCCAAGGCTGATCATGCCATCCGAAAGCCCCAACGTGCGTACCTGAACGATTGGAAAGAGCGGAGCGCCTAACGATTGAAAGGCATAAAAAAGCATATAAGAAAGCATGAACAGGCCGAAGGATGAGCGCAGCATATCGAAAGGTAACATTTGGCCTGATTTATGGAAGAGATTGGCTATTGAGCCCCTGGTTTTCCGAGCGGGCTTCTGTAAACCCATGTCCGGTTCGCCGGTATGCTCTGCTTGTGGGCCAGACGGCTTTGAGTGCTCCTGAAGCAGACGCAGCTTGCTCAAGTAATAGGTGCTAAGCCCAGCGCCTATCGCGCCAATCACAAAAACGTATCCGTAGTTGAGCGGGAATACCAGCCAATCTAAAAGCTGCCCACACAGCAAGGTTGCAACGGTCATGCTGACGGCAAGGATCGCATTTCGCTTGCCCACGACTTCTGCCCGCCATTCAGCCGGCACGGCCTCAGCAAACAAAGCGTTGAAGCTGATCGCCAGCAGCGTCCCTGGTATTGCCATTAGTAAAGTGAGCCCCACGATCACCCACACCTGGAGATTTTGGCTGAACAACCAGGGAACCGGAATCAAGATTAGATAACCGAACCGATGCAGTAGGGCAGACCAAAATGTGGTTGGAACCAAAGATCGTCCCACCAGCCATTGCCCGGCAGGCAGCGAAAATAACAGGTTTACCACTGCAGGTCCGGCTGTAAACAAGCTAATTTGGAACGTGCTGGCCCCCAGGCGAGTTGCATAAATTGTGATGAAAGCGGCGGTGCTACCGGCCAGCACACCGAACCAAAAAACATCCAGGTATAAGTTCCGGAAATTACTCCGCAACCGGAGCGGTGAGTTCCGGACGGTTGTCATCTGCTGGCTTTCACAGGCTGGTTTCGAATATCGCGGTATTCGAAACGCATTTGCAACACCCGCAGGGCCGCCTCACGTTGAACCCGGAATGACATTTTTGATTGCCCGAAACGCCGGTCTGCAAAATAGAAGGGCAATTCCTTAAAAGTAAACCCCAATCGGTGAGCCAGATAGATTGCTTCTACAAGAAATGCATAACCATTGGAACGTAATCGTTCTAGTGGCATCTTTTCAAGCGTCTCGCGTCGATAGATGCGAAAACCACCCGTAACATCATGCACCGGTAACCCCAATATTGTGCGCGCGTAGAAATTCCCGAACCTGGAAAGACCTTTCCGCCAGATTGGCCAGTTGCGGTCAACGCTTCCGCCTGTCACGTAGCGCGACCCAAGGGCAATATCGCAAGTCTGTAGGGATTCCAGCAAGCTGGGGATAAGCTCGGGGGGATGCGAGAAATCAGCGTCCATGGTCGCCACAGCCTGTGCGCCGCTTGCTAGCGCCCATTGAAAGCCATCTGTAATTGCCCGGCCATATCCTGGCTTACCGGCGCGATGCAGGACCGCGATCTGGCCTGGATACGCTATCGCCAAATCATCTGCGATTCGCCCGGTGCCATCCGGGCTGTTATCATCGACTACCAATACCACCAGTCCGGGAATGTTCACAGCCAACAACGCGGCCGTGATGCGGGGGGTGTTTTCGGCTTCATTATAAGTAGGAATAATGACTACAAGTTGCATGGTTTCGATTCACACAAAAGCGGCGAACCTTGCTTTGTTCGCCGCTCACGCTATCGATTACAGAAATTTTGCCTTTCGCGGGATCAAACGGTCTCAAATGTAGCACACGCCGCGTATTGTGTCAAGCGAGGAAGCTATTTATATTCAGGAATGCTCGGATCGTCTGGATGTACCATTCCGGAGATTCTATGTGGACGTTATGCCCTACCCCAGGCGCAATTTGCAGCCTGGAATTGGGCATCACAGCCGCCATTCGCTTCACCAGAGCCATGTATTTCTCGTCGAGCTCACCGGCCAGGAGCATAGCCGGCGCCTGGATATCTCCCAGCTCATCCCACACAGGCGCCTGGCGACCTGGGCTGAGCTCAGCAATCACGCGCGCCATCGCTTGCGGATCGTTTTGAGCTCGGCGGGATCGTAGATTCCTCAAGAGCTCCGGCCTGCCCTGTAATGAAGCAAACAACTGCATCCGATACCAATCTTCCAAAAAACGCTCCAATCCCTCTGAGCGGATTTGTGCCGCGCGCCGGTCGTCTTCTATCCGGCGCGCCCGCCGCTCGTTTTGCCCTACCAACCCCGGGCTGGCGCTTTCCAGCACAAGCGACTTGACGCGTTTCGAAAAATGGAGGGCAAAATACATCGCCAACCGCCCTCCTAATGAATAACCGATCAGGTGCGCAGTTGAGATTCCCAACTCATCCAAAGTGTTCGCCAATCCGAGCCCGAGACGTTTAAAGGTTAATCGATCGTCCGATAGCCCCCCCTTGTTTTGGCCGTGTCCGGGCAAGTCAGGAAAAATACAGAAATAATCCCTTGCCAGGATGTCTTTAAGGAAGTCCCAATCGGCGCTATTCCCAAGAAAGCCATGCAGGAAGACCACGGGCGGGTTATTTTCATGACCGATTTTAAGGTATGGCCAGCCATTCGTCATTGTTCGATCCACAAGATTTCGCTTGCTGCAGATTGATAAGCCTTTGATTAACTTATACCACAAGCCATTCGATTCACCAGCAAAAGCGAGTAAAATAGGAGTATTCACAGACCGACCCGTCGGTCTATTATTTCGCTGATTACCAGGACCGAACCACATGAACACGCCTACCGATACCCAGCAAAAAATCCTCGATGCTGCCATTGATGTCTTTGCCCAGAAGGGCTACCACGACGCCCGCGTCGACGAAATTGTGGATGCCTCCAAGACCTCCAAAGGCGCGGTTTACTTCTACTTCCCCAGCAAGCAGGACATATTCCTGGCGATTGTCGATAAATTCGCCAATCTGCTTGCAGGACGGCTCGAGCAGGTGATTGCCCAGGATGCCAGCGGCGTTGAACGCGTCAGCACAGCGCTTAAGATCTGCCTTAAGACTTTCGAACAATATCGCAGCCTGGCCAAGGTTTTTCTGGTGCAGGCTGCCGGGTTAGGCGTGGTGTTCGAGGACAAGCAGATAGCGATCCATGACCGGTTCGCGCGTTTGATCCAACAGCAGCTCGATGACGCCATCCAAGAAGGCGATATTCCACCCATCGATACGGAGGTGGCTGCCTATATCTGGATGGGTGCGATTTACGACATGGTTATCCGTTGGGTACGCACCGGTCAACCCGAACCGACACGCATTTTCCCCACCCTGCAGGTTATGTTGCTGCGCAGCATTGGCGTATCAGAAGAACGTATCCACTCTTTGGAACAGGCCCAATCGCAGGGTACCACTTAACCCTCTGAACGCTTATGCATTCTCAATCCGCGCCATCCTATCCAATTACTTTGCCAGCCAGCCAGTTCAAACGGCTGCCGTATAACCGGCCGCTATGGCTGACCTGCACCCTGCCCTGGCCAGAGGTCTCTTTGCTCTCCATCTTGGAGCAGGTTCAAGAAAGACCGCGGTTTTACTGGGCCAGCAGCACCCATCCGCTCTCAATGGTTAGCTGGGGCAAAGCGGCTGAGCTAACCGATTGGGGCGAGCATCGTTTCCACGATATCCAGGAACAGGCTCGCCATCTTTCCACCCGTTTGTACGCGCTCAACCCCGATTCCCCGATCGAAGCCGGCCCATTTTGGATGGGCAGCTTTGCCTTCCAGCCACGCATGACCGAGGACCCACTCTGGAAAGCTTTCCCGGATGCCGCTTTTTTTCTGCCAAAATTTCAAATAGCCCGGTTGGATGGTCAAACTTGGTTGACCATCAATCACCTGGTAGAGCGAGTAGAAAACAGCCAGGATATCCTGGATTACTTCTATGCCTGCGTGGAACAGGTCATCCACCTCACGCCTGTGCAATCGCCAACCGCGTCCTTTGCTGACCAATCCCTGCTGGCGGTCACCCCTGGCCTCAACCAGGCTGCCTGGGACAAAATGGTCAACGGCGCGTTGGCTCGCATTCGGGGCGGCGAGTTCGAAAAAGTTGTCCTGGCGCGCACGCTTCAAGCGTCCTTCGCAGAACCACCATCTGTCATCGCTATCTTGCAAGCCTTGTCCGATCGTTACCCAGATTGCTACCGCTTCTTGATCGAGCCTCAGCCAGGTCAGATCTTCTTGGGCGCTTCGCCGGAGCTGCTGGCCGAAGTACGCGCCTCGGCATTTCGAACCAGCGCTCTAGCTGGAACGATGCGGCGCGGCGCCAACCAGCAAGAAGATGAAGCCTTAGGCCAGGAATTACTCGGCAGCCCAAAAGAACGTGCAGAGCATGCAATTGTCGTGCAGGCGATCCAGAAAAAAATTGCCCCGCTGGCCAAAACGCTGCACACCGCCCCGCGGCCTGCTTTACGCAAGCTAGGCAATCTCCAACATCTGGAAACCAGGCTCGAAGGAAGCCTTGCGGCGGACTGGGGCGTGTTGGACGTCATTGCTGCGCTTCACCCAACACCCGCCATGGGCGGGTGGCCGCAAAAAGCCGCCCAGGCCTATCTGGCCGAGGCTGAGCCATTCAACCGCGGCTGGTATGCCGCCCCGATCGGCTGGTTTGACCCATGGGGAAACGGCCTCTTCGCCGTTGGCATCCGCTCTGGGCTATTCAGCGGGCAATCCGCAACCCTGTTTGCCGGGGCAGGAATCGTCGCCGATTCCATCCCAGCCAGGGAATGGCAAGAGACGCAGTTAAAATTCAACGCCCTGCTTGAGGCGATTGGAGGCAAGCGCGCAGATGGATAAAGCTGCGAATCGCAACACATTTTGGGCGCACATCCTGGTCGAGGAGCTCTGCCGGGCCGGGTTGAGCTCGGTCGTCATCGCCCCCGGTTCTCGATCTACCCCGCTTGCCTTGGCCTTTGGCAACCAGCCCGGTCTTTCCGTCTTTGTCCACCCCGACGAGCGCGGCGCGGCCTTCTTTGCCCTGGGCTTGGGTTTGGCGAGTGGACGCCCGGCGGCTATCCTATGCACTTCTGGTACTGCTGCAGTCAACTTCTACCCTGCAGTCGTCGAAGCCTCTCAATCCGAGGTACCTTTATTGGTAATCACCGCCGACCGGCCGCCCGAGTTGCGCGATAGCGGCTCGAACCAGACGATCGATCAGGTCAAACTGTTCGGTGGATATGTACGCTGGGCAATCGAGGCGCCGATCCCAGAAAAAGATCCGCCGGAAACAACCCTCCGAGCCCTGCAGAGTATAGCCGGCCGGGCTTTCGCGCTCTGCATGGGGGTCCGACCTGGCCCGGTGCACATTAATCTGCCCTTCCGCAAACCGCTCGAACCAACACCGCTTCCAGGCGATATTCCCGACCAAATGTGGGATTCGGCGACCGGTTTTATCCATTCCCGTCCAAATGGGACAGCCTATGTCAATGTCTCGCACGGATCGATAACCGCCTCTCAAGACCAGATAGCGCGCATCAGCGCAGCCATCCAGCAAGCCCGCCAGGGCCTGATCTATTGCGGCCCGCGCTGCCCTCGCAGCGAGTTTGCACAAGCGGTCTACCGGCTGGCGCAAATCACGGGATTTCCGATATTCGCCGATCCCCTTTCGGGCCTGCGTTTCTCGCCATATCTCCCAACCGATTCAGGGCTGGTGTTAGGTGGGTATGAAACCTTTCTCAAAAACCCAGATGTGCGCAGCGCATTCGCGCCTGACCTGATTCTTCAGTTCGGCGCCGTGCCGACCTCGACCTCCTTGGGCGATGCCCTGACAAAGCTGCACGCTGCACGGCGGATCGTCATCCAGGAAACCGGCGCCTGGTCGGATGACGCCTTCAATACCTCCGATTTCCTTTGGGCTGACCCGGAACACACCTGCCTGGCTTTGGCAACCTCCCTGGAAACGGCCGAGAAACCCGTTGCAAATTCTGAATGGCGATCCTTGCTGCAACGCGCTGACCGACTGACCTGGCAGGCATTGGCCGCCCAGCGCGACCAGGGTTTTTTTGAAGGGACGCTCTTGATGGACGTCCTCGAGGAGCTTGCTCCCGAAGACAGCCTGTTCGTTGCGAGCAGCCTTCCCGTGCGCCACCTGGATCAGTTCGGCCAGCCAAACGCGAAGAACCTGCACATCTACGCCAATCGGGGCGCCAGCGGCATCGATGGCACGATTGCCAGCGCGCTGGGCGTGGCCGCTGCTCATCCGGCCGGACGCTTAGCGCTGGTGATTGGCGACCTGGCTTTTTTACATGACTTGAACAGCTTGCTGGCGCTGCACAGGTTGGGGCTCCCGGTAACGATTGTGTTGATCAACAATGACGGCGGCGGTATTTTCCGGCGCTTGCCCGTTTCGGATTACGAGCCCTTATTTAGCAAATTATTCGTCGTGCCGCATGGGTTGAAGTTCGAGCACGCCGCGCGCCTCTTCCAATTGGAATACCAGTACCTGATTGACGGCGATGCTTTCCGCCCGGCTTTCCGCAACGCCATGGAGAGCCGCCGACCAAATCTGATCGAGGTGTCTACCGACGTTGGCGAAAACGAAAACGCCCGAAAATGCCTCCTTCAAAGATTCGAGCAACTCTGGAAAACCCGTCAGGACTGAGACGACTTTGGTTAATTGCAGCCAAAACCCGCTCTCTGCCCCCCTTACACAAGCAAGATCATCGGAGATTAAAAGATGGAAACAGACGGTCTGGATTGGATTGAAGTCAAGGAATATGAAGATATCACTTATCACCAGGCGGAAGGGATTGCCCGCATCGCCTTTAACCGCCCCGAGGTGCGCAACGCCTTCCGGCCCAGGACGATCGATGAGATGATTCACGCATTCAACCATGCCTGGATGGACGCCCAGGTCGGCGCAATACTGCTGACCGGGAATGGCCCGGCAAAGGATGGAAAATATGCCTTCTGCTCGGGCGGCGACCAGCGTGTGCGCGGGGATGCGGGCTACGTAGGTGAAGACGGTGTACCACGCCTGAACGTCTTGCAGCTACAAAAAATTATCCGCTCGATTCCCAAACCGGTGATCGCCCTGGTGGCTGGTTACGCGATCGGCGGTGGGCATGTCTTGCATGTCATCTGCGACCTGACGATTGCCGCGGAGAATGCAGTTTTCGGCCAGACAGGCCCAAAGGTGGGCAGTTTCGATGCTGGCCTTGGCGCCAGCTATCTGGCGCGCGTCGTTGG
>JAYRNN010000009.1:0-4519 GCA_041912175.1 Anaerolineales bacterium
GCCACAACGCTGCCTAGCTGGCCGGCGGTATTGGCTCCCATAGCATGCATCAGAATAAAATTTTCGAAATCTTCGTCCTGGGCAACCCGCGCTGCCAGGCGCCCCGCCATTGGGAATGCGCTGATACCGGCCGCCCCGATCAACGGATTGATCTTTCCACGCGATAAAAACGCCATCAGTTTGCCGAATAGCAGGCCGGCGATTGTGTCCAAGGCAAAGGCGAGCAGGCCCAAGATCAGAATCGTAATGGTTTGCCAGTTCAAGAAACTGGAGGCGCTCATCGTCGATCCGATCGTCACCCCCAGAAAAAGAGTGCTGACATTGGCGATCTCATTCTGCGCGGATTTATTGAGCCTTTCAACCACGCCGCTTTCACGCAGCAAATTCCCGAGCATCAACATACTGATCAATGGCAAGGCGGCGGGCACCAATAAACCAATCACGATCGTGATCGCGATCGGAAAGATAATCCGCGCCGTCTGCGAGACCGGTCGAGGCGTATATTCCATGCGAATTTGTCGCTCCGACTTTGTCGTGAGCAGCTTCATGATCGGAGGTTGGATAATTGGCACCAGGCTCATATACGAATAGGCGGCCACTGCAATCGGCGCTAGGAGGTTTGGCGCAAGTTTGGCAGCGACGAAAATCGAGGTCGGGCCATCAATTGCACCAATTACACCGATGGACGCGGCCTCATTAATCGGGAAACCGAGCAAGGTGGCCAGGATCAGCACCCCAAAAATTCCAAACTGACCGGCAGCCCCTAACAATACCATGGTGGGCTGGGAAAGAAGTGGGCTGAAATCGATCATTGCCCCGACGCCGATAAATATTAGTAAAGGGAATAATTCTGTGCTGATCCCGGCCCGATATAACACACCGAATAAACCATTCCCATCCGTCATCCCAGCCATCGGGATGTTGGCCAGGATGCAGCCAAAGCCGATGGGCAGCAGTAGCATTGGCTCATATTCCTTGAAAATTGCCAGGCCAATCAAAATTAACCCGACCGTGATCATGAGCGCCTCACCCCAGGTAAAACCAGCCAGTCCACGGGTCATTTCTGCGAAGAGTCTATTGGCATCCATCTGGGATTAATCCTGGTATTCAACTAACACATCATGGTGCTTTACAGATTGACCGGCGTTCACAAGTACCTGGCTGATTGTCCCAGCGCGCGGTGAGCGAATCAAATTCTTCATTTTCATCGCTTCTAAAGTACAGATCTCCTCGCCGTATGCGACCTGCGCGCCTGCTTTAATCGCCACAGAGCTAATAACACCGGGCATGGGTGCAAGGATTGACTTTACCAGCGAGTTCTCAGCCTGTAAGGTTGAGCTCGAAGCTGAGGCAGCGCCAGTGGCCTGAGTTTGGGTTTTCCCAGCCTGGGCGAGATCGGTTTCAGGCCAGACTTCGATGGGGGTGCCATCCACCACTGCAAGCACTGGCCTGGCGCTTGGGTCGACGATTTCCACGTCATAGAGGTGGTCTTTGATTTTTACTTTATAAAACTGGCGCATTTTCATCGTCCAGAGCCTCGTTTATTAAGGATTTTTGATCGCATCACCGCTTGCCAGGGACTAACAATCGCAGTCGGTGGGAGTGGAAAGGCATGGATTTCTTCAACTTGATCTTCAGAAGCTGTCGTTGCCAGCGCCTGGGAAGCAACGACGGCTGCGATTGCCGCCAGGAATTTATTCGCAAGCTCTTGATCCTCCGGAAGATTCGCTGATGAGCCGAGACGTGTTCCAATATAGTTGATGAAGGCAATCAACCCCCATAATAGGATGATGATTGCAAAAACCGATCCCATCCCCAGCAGGGTAACGATTAAGGCGACAGTCAGGTTAGGCATCGTGATTCTCTATACCGGTATATTGCCATGTTTACGAGAGGGTGCGGTGGAGAATTTATCCCGCAGCGCAGATAAAGAAGCGACAATCTTAGGGCGCGTCTCTTTCGGCTCGATTACATCATCAACATATCCGGCCCGGGCTGCATAATACGGATTATTGAATTGACTGCGGTAATCCTCGATCAACCGTTTACGCTCTTTTGCAGGATCCGAAGCCGTTTCAATGCGCTTTCGGAAAAGGATATTCACGGCGCCCTCAGCGCCCATGACAGCAATTTCGGCGCTCGGCCAGGCATAGGTTACATCGGTGCCGAGGTATTTACTGCTCATTACCACGTAGGCGCCTCCATAGGCTTTCCGTGTAATCACGGTGATTTTTGGAACTGTGGCCTCTGAAAAAGCAAATAAGACCTTGGCGCCATGCCGGATAATGCCGCCGTGTTCTTGATCGACTCCGGGCAAGAAGCCCGGTGAATCGACAAAGGTTACCAGTGGGATGTTATAACAGTCACACATGCGAACAAACCGAGCCATTTTATCCGCCGCGTCAATGTCGATGACGCCGGCCATCACACTTGGCTCCTGGGCTACGATGCCAACGCTATGGCCTCCGATATGGGCCAACCCGATGATCGCGTTGCGCGCCCAGGCGGGCTGCAATTCGATGAATGAGCTCTGATCGACCACACGTTCAATTACTTCGTGCATGTTATAAGGTTCTAATGGATCGAGGGGTATGATCTTATTTAATGCATCATCCATGCGCAGGGGGTCATCTACAGGCGGCCGGTAGGGCGGATTTTCAACATTGTTCGAAGGGAAATATTGCAGGATGCTACGCGTAATGGCCAGCGCGCTCGGTTCATCGGGCATTGCCAAATGCGCAGTACCGGTCTGTTCCATGTGAACTCGCGCCCCGCCAAGCGATTCTGCATCGATCAATTCGCCGGTAACTGTTTTGATTACTTCTGGCCCCGTGATGAACATGAAGGACTGCCGTTCTACCATGATCACCAGGTCTGTCAATGCCGGCGAATAGGCTGCCCCACCTGCACAAGGTCCGAGCATCAGGCTGACCTGCGGGATCACACCTGAATATTGCGCGTTTCGGCGGAATATTTCTGCATAACCGCCCAAAGCCCGCACGCCTTCCTGGATACGAGCCCCGCCCGAGTCAATCATCCCAATGATGGGCACGCCATTTCGCACAGCCAAATCCATGACACGGCAGATTTTGTGACTTTGCATCTCGCTTAACGTGCCGCCATAAACTGTGAAATCCTGAGCATAAACATAAACGGTGCGGTTATCGATTTGGCCATAACCAGTAATAACGCCATCTCCCAAGAAATGCTCGGTAGCCATACCCTCTTCGTCGCCTTCTTGAGCGACAAAAGGCTCTAGCTCGTGAAAGGTGCCCGGGTCTAAAAGCATATCCAGGCGTTCACGAGCAGTTAATTTTCCCTTTGCGTGTTGAATCGCAATACGGTCAGACCCGCCTCCTAGACGCGCCTTATGGCGCATCGTACGTAACTCTAAAATCCGGGGGTCCTCAGAATTGTCCAGGTCGAAGTCCATGCAGGCTCCTTGAAGGAAATCTTCATCCTTGTTCGGTTAACAAAAAAAAATGTGCAATAATTAACGATTTGATTAGGAATCATAATCGTTTTTCGGGGAAATCATAGTGACATATATCCTTGAATAGGGTGTAAGAAATCAAGCGCAAGCGGAACAATCATTTCTGGTCGAAGATTTTAAAGTACCCTTCGTCGAGCTCTTCGTCGGATAGGTGCGCATAGCGCTGTGTTACTGCAATGCTCTTGTGTCGGGCTAACTCTTGGGCAAGTTTTAAATTGCCGCCCGAAGCGCGTAGGACGGTAGTGACGAAGAAATGGCGAAATGAGTGGGGGGTGATCGTGCCGGCCGCCTCATCGCCGAGAGATTCCATCAACCTTTGCGCCACGATATTACGTCCGGTGGTAGGCGTAATCGGTTTTACCTTCTTGCCAGCCCCACGGTCGTGGCGGGCGAATATGGGAAGGGAGGAGAGCGGTTTTCCAGAAGCGCCATCGATCCCAGATCGCTGCGCCAAATAGTCTTTTATGGCTTGCATGCTTCGATCAGAAAAGCGTACCACCGCCTGTTTGTCTCCTTTTCCAATAATAATTGCCCGGCCTTCATTCCAATCCAGGTCCCCTCGCCGGAGCCCACACGCCTCGTGTACCCGTAATCCGGTGTCGGCCAGTGTGATCAAGAAAGCCCGGTCACGCAAGTTGCGCAGATGATCGTTGTGATTATCAGTGTCAGCGACTGCAATATTATTTGCATATCTAATAATATCTTCAATACTTTCACGCGGAAATGCTGGCAAGCGTTGGCCTTGCTTGCGGGCGCGCTGGCGGATGAGCATGCGCAGGCGAGGTAGGTTTGGATTGCTCAATCGTTCTGCAGCCAGGTATTCAAAGAAACCGGCCGTGGCAGTGAGATAAAGACGCTCGGTCGTCGGTGCATAAGGTTTGAGACCAACAGCCAGCCATCCGATGGCATCTTCGCTGAGCTGATCAATTGGAGTTTTTTCTGTAGGGAGGTTGTGATCATCAAGGACGATTGCGAAGGCCGCCAATGCGTTCGCGTAAGTCCGGGCGGTGTTTGCGCTGCGCGCGA
>JAYRNN010000010.1:0-6718 GCA_041912175.1 Anaerolineales bacterium
AAACACTGGTGCTCAACGCAGAAGAGCGCATCAAAGAGATTGAGAATCGCTTGTTTCGTGAGATATGCGTCCAGCTTGCCAGCGCTGCGAAGCGTTTGTTGACCGTCGCCCGCGCCCTGGCTCAACTAGATGTCTTGGCCTCGCTTGCAGAAACGGCTATACTAGGCGGTTATGTCCAGCCCGAAGTAATTGCAGAAGATATTCTAGAAATCCATGACGGACGCCATCCGGTAGTTGAACAGTTATTGAGCGGCGAGCGTTTTGTGCCCAATGACGTCCTTTTCGACCCAGGTGAGCGTGTGCGCATTATCACCGGCCCGAATATGTCAGGGAAATCCACATTGATCCGGCAGGTCGCACTGATTGTCTTATTGGCGCAAATTGGCAGTTATGTACCGGCAAGTTCGGCTCGCATTGGCCTGGTGGACAGGATTTTTACCCGCATGGGCGCTCAAGATGAGATCCATGCTGGCCAATCCACCTTTATGGTTGAAATGGTGGAGACAGCGAATATCTTGCATCACGCCACGCCGCGCAGCTTACTCATTTTAGATGAGATAGGTCGCGGCACCAGCACCTACGATGGCGTTTCGATTGCCTGGGCGGTGGTGGAATATATTCATAACCACCCGCAATTACGCGCCAAGACCCTTTTCGCTACACACTATCACGAACTGACCCAGATGGCAGATTTACTGCCCGGCGTGCGTAATTATAACGTCGCTGTCAGCGAAGCAGATGGGCGAGTGGTGTTTTTACACAAGATCGTCCCAGGCGGCGCAGATCGTTCCTATGGCATCCACGTTGGCCAGTTAGCCGGTCTGCCACGCCCGGTCATCCAACGGGCGGACGAGATTTTGCATCAGTTAGAAGCCTCATCAGGGCGGGCAGTGAAGATCAATCCGCTGGCGCCAAAACAATTGGCTTTATTCCCAGAAACCAACCCCCTGATCGATGAGCTTAAATCCATCGACGTGAATGGGCTTTCGCCGATTGAGGCGCTCAATAAACTTTACGAGTGGCAAAAGAAATATACTGAAGATCAATAGAGCAAGCCGGGAACATGCTTATTCCTTATTCTCTAGCACACCCACCACTTGCAGCCAAGGCGGTTCTGAGTACGGATTTTTCTCAATCCGCATGCCCAGTTTTCGCATTACACCCATTGAGCCGGGATTGTCATAATCGGTCTCTGCGATGATTCGTTTCAGGCGTAAATGTTTGAAGGCATAATCCACCAACGCCTGCGCCGCCTCGCTCGCAAAACCCTGGCGCCAGAAAGCTGGAGAGATCGCGTAAAACAAGCCGAATTCCGTTGAATTGTGGCTCTCGCCCGGTGGAATAGATTGGACAGCCATCCCAGACGCCTGCTCAAAAAAATTCAGACACGGCACATAGCCGCACGCGCCGATCAACCTTCCATTCGATCGGAGCACGATCGCTCGATCCCCATATGGAGGCTGGTGAAGCTTGGCAAGTTGTGTGTGATTCATTGAAGCCCATTGCAACCATTCGCTGCGTTCGGCCATGCTTTCCATTTTATCCGTGCCCAGATCTGAAGCTTTTAATTCAACATCCAGAAGTTGATAAACATCTGTTAAATCCTGCATTACAAAGGGACGGATCAGCAAGCGTTCGGTCGTTAATACGGGCATTGCAAGCATGCGATGTTGGCTCCTTAACTATTTGAATCGTATCGAACCCTAAGATCCCTGCCGCATTTGTTTGATCAACCGCCGCGTTAGGGTGCTGCCCAAAATAGCGCATACATCTGTCGGCAGATAATGCGGTACGGTGACATCAAACAAAATCTGCGCCGCCGCCGAGAAATCTTCATCCCCTTGCCAATAAGCAGCCAAAACCGCCACACGCGGTAATGCACGAAAGATGACCGCCCGATCGCCAGGGATCTGTGGCTCTTTAGGCGCTAAAGTCCCACCCAGGCTGCTCGCCGCCCGTTCAAAGGCTTCCAGATTATTCTGAAAAGCGCGTGCCAGCTCACCGCCGCTATAGCCTTGAAAAGCCTGGTTGTAGAATCTTCCGTCCGGCAAATCCGAGAAAGAAACCCAGTGTTTTTCGGGCTGCTTGCCATCTGCAGTAATGAAATAATACAACAAGAGGGCCTGATCAACAACTGGCAGCGCCTGACTCGTCTGAGGGTCGATTGCATACCAGCCTGGATAAAGCATATGGACAAATTTTTGCCACAAGCCCAAGGTTAATCGCCCTTGCTTGGGTGTTTCGGGGTGGAATTCGCAACCGGAGCGCACCGCCAGCGCCTCAGCGCCGACCGCCTCCTGAAGGGAGCGCAGTTGCTCTTGCAATGATGCGACACGCTGAGCGAGCTGGCTGGCATCCGGCTGCCGGGATAAATCAAATCTTTTCATGGCATTTCACCACCTTGGCCAACGCCTGAGCCAGGTCGTCATAAACCGGGGTACCAGAAAGCCCTGCCGCGGGCAATTTCTGCGCGAAGGCTTCCCCCAATCCGGTACGCACCAATATAACTTGCCCAACCCGTGCCGCCTGACCGGCCTGCACGTCGGTCAAGTTATCACCAATTAGAATCGATTGTCCGAGGTTGATATCTAATTCTCGAGCAGCTTGTAGAATCAATCCGGGCTGCGGTTTACGGCAGTTGCAGCCATCATCTGGTTTATGCGGGCAAACATAGATGCCATCCACTCGTCCATTTGCGTGTATAATCGCCTGCCTGATACGCCGATTGATCTCATTAACCACCTGTAGGGTCAGGATGCCTCGCCCAACCCCAGCCTGGTTCGTAATGATCACAATTTTGTACGAGCAATCTTTTAGCTTCGCCAGGGCAGGTAGGGCGCCGGGTATGAATTCGACATCATCCCAACTATGCACATAGTTGGACCGGTTTTCGATAATCACCCCATCACGGTCGAGGAAGATAGCAGGTTGCATGCAGGTATTATACCTGGCTGCTTCTCTCTAAAAGATTGTCCTTCTCTTCGATCAATTGTAGAATTTAGGTTTATTTTACTATCCTAAACTTGACCCGCCTCAATTTTTTAGATAAAATTCATCAATATTAGGCTTATATTCTAGCCTGAAGGAGCACACTGCATGGTAGATGTCATTAAACCTGACACGATCTCGGAAAATATGGGGGCGCGTCTCAACCTGAAGGTCGGTCGATCAAACTATCCAAACGCAGATGAAATTGTCCACCAGGGCTTGTTGGACGCGCCTCGCTCCACCGAAGCAGTTGATATTTTACTGGTCAACCCACCTACCCCAGACGGTGGTTTATGGATACGCTCACAGCATCGCGTCGGCCGGCGTACACGTGAGAATATGATCTGGCCGCAAGTCTCACTGGCCCAGATGGCGGCCCTGCTCACTCCAGTTTACACTCTGAAGATCATTGACGCCAATGCTGAGCGCATTCGTTGGCCTGAGTTTACCCGACTACTCGCCCGGTACCAGCCGAGGTATTATCTGTCACAGCTCACTGCACCCACGCTTGAGAACGATATGTATGGGGTTTTCCTAGCCAAAGCGCGTGGCGCTAAAACCATTGTCTTTGGGACACATGTCACGCCAATCCCTCGCGAGACGCTGCGTCCTTACCCTGCGCTGGATTTTGCTTTAGTGGGCGAGCCCGACCTGACCATCCGTGATTTATTGGATCACCTGGAAAACAAGCTCGACCAGCGTTCACCAGAAATCCAACGGATTTTCGCAAACCACGATCCACAGTACCGTCCATCGTTCAAAGAGGACGGCGCCGTGGACCTTTATGGAATTAAGGGCCTGGCCTGGCGCAATCACGAAGAGATTATCTTAAACCTCCCTCGACCTTTTCTTAACAGCCTGGACGATTTGCCAATTCCGTTACATGAATTGCTCCCCCTAGAGAAGTATCGTATGCCATATATCCGCGGCCCATTTACTTTTATTGTTACCAGCCGTGGTTGCCCGGCAGGCTGCACGTACTGTATTAAACACGTCAGCTACCAATATTCAACACGCGTACGTTCTGCCGAATTAATCATGCAAGAAATGTGGAAATTAAAAAGCCTGGGAATCCATAATATCCACATGTATTCAGATTTATTTACCGTCAGTCGCGAGCAAGTGGTTGAGCTGTGTAAAAGGATGATCGCAGAGAATATCCAGATCAAATGGATGAGTAACAGCCGGGTGGATTTTGTAGATGAGGAGATGCTGCAACTGATGGGTAAAGCAGGCTGCCGGATGATTTCATGGGGAATCGAAAGCGGTAACGAGCAGATACTTAAACATGCTCGGAAGGGAGCATATCCAGAGAAGGCTGAACGCGCTTTACGCTGGGCCAAACAAGCCGGTATTATGAACTGGGGCTATTTTATCATCGGCCTACCGGGCGAAACAGAAGCCACGGTTCGCCAGACGATCGATTTTGCAAAGAAATTGCCGTTGGATATTGCCCTTTTCCACGTGGCCGCCCCTTATCCGGGTACACCATTCTTCTTTGAAGTGGTTAAGGAAGGCTGGTTCCGCAAAGGCACGCGTTGGGAGCAGGTAGATATGGACAAAGGTACGGTCTTAGACTATCCGGCCCTGTCTGCTGAGCGCCTGTTGTATTGGCAGAAGCGAGCTTTTCGAGAATGGGCTTTCCGACCCGGCCCTGCATTCACTTATCTAAAAATGTTGCTATATGATCCATCTACATTTATATCTGCATTAAGCGTCGGATTCCAACATCTTAGCTGGCTTTCGCAGACCGATAGTGGTTCCCCGATTTAAAGTGAGATAAAAAGGCTGCCCAATTTTGCAATTGGACAGCCTTTTTTGATCGTAAGATAGAATTATTTACGGCGAGTTTCCAGAGTGCGCGAGAGGATTTTCTCCATCTCGTCTTGGCGGACAGGGCCCTTCTTAGGCTTGGCCGTCATTTCTTCTTCGCGCTCTCCTGAACGCTCCATCGCCTCACGGAAAGCGATTTCCATCGCCGTAGGAATAGCCTCTTCCTTTGGTTCTTCCTCAGCAGACGTGCTTTTCGGAGCCTCTTTGCTACTACGAGAAGGCTTTTCTTCTTTAACCTTGACGACTTTAACCGGCGGTTCTTCGAGAGCCTTCATGCTTAATTTAATCTGTTTCTTCTGCCGATTAACGTTAAGTACCTTGACCTCAACTTCGTCGCCTTCTTTAACGACATCGCTCGGGGTCTTGATGTAATCATACGTAATCTCGCTGATATGCACTAGCCCAGGTCGCTCAGCACCGATATCGACGAAAACGCCGAACTTTTCGATTCGTACGACTTTGCCTTTCAGTACCATATCTTGATCGAGCTCGCGCCATTCCAGGCCAAGCGGTTCAATCATGGTTAATTCAATGCGGCCTTTCTTGGGGAAAACACGACGCACCCAAACTTCTACAGATTGACCTTCTTTAACCAAATCTTCCACGCGGTTAACCGGTTCAGCGGAGAGTTGGGATATATGTAATACACCAGGGACAGGCAAGCCGATGTCTACCACCGCGCCAGCCAGGGTGGTTTTTACCACGGTGCCGGTAAATTTCGTCTTTCGTTTTAATTCATTAAGGCCAGCGATTTCATTCGCGTCGCTGGTTGTAATCATTTCAGTCACATCAGTGACCTCAGTAACATCGGTTATTTCTGGGGCTACAGGATTTGTTTCCATAGCGCAACACTCCAAAGAGAAGATAATGGCAATCCGCTTCACGAGCGGGGACAGGTTAAACACGCCAGGTTGTGCCACAACCCGCGAAGTTGGATTATACCCCTCAAAGAAGGATATGTCAAAGTTGCTATCCTGAAATTTTCATAACGAAAATGTTAATATCAGCACATAATTCCGAAGGAATCTTATTGACATGACCGCCGGGCAATGCTAATATGAATAAATTGGCCTGACGGAGATTGTGCATGGCGCGGCTGCTAACGATTTGCCTCATTGCTATGATGGTCTTGCTGGCTTTGCCTTTATATGGGGGTTTGAGCCAGGCGCTGATTGATATTTACCTCCCCTCCGTTTTAAAAAATTGGCCTCCACCCACTGCCACGCCGCAACCCGGGCGTTTGTTGATCAGTGAATTTGTATATGATCCCGCTTCGGATGAGCCGGGAGGCGAATGGATTGAGTTTTATAATCCCGGTGGGATGCCCCTCGCGCTGAAGAATTATAAATTTGGCGATGAAGAAACTGCTGGAGGAAAAGAGGGCATGTTCTCCTTTCCAGACGATCTTGTTTTAGAGCCTGGACAAGTTCTCGTAATCGCCAACTGGGCGGCAGTTTTCAAGACAAAATATGGCCTTGCCCCAGATTTTGAGCTTCGCGAGTCAGACGCCACGGTACCCAACCTTACCAAATATTCAGATTGGTCTGGAGGTAATATCGAGCTCGATAACTCAGGGGATGAAATCTTGATCTTGAATCCTTCCGATCAAGTGGCGGACACCGTTTCTTGGGGCAACTCCACATATGCTTTTTTCCCTTCCGTAGCGAAAGTGGATGAAGATCATTCGCTTGAACGCTATCCGGCCTACACCGATACAGACACGGCATCCGATTGGAAAGAACGTTCCGTTCCCGCACCTGGCGAGGTGGACCGCAGTACACCCACACCGACAATTACCCCACCTTTCACAAAGACACAACTCCCCAGCCAAACTCCTACATCTACCAACACCAGTACCCTCCCCCCAACGGCTACTGCTACCCCCACCCACACTCCA
>JAYRNN010000011.1:0-19830 GCA_041912175.1 Anaerolineales bacterium
ACTACCTGCTGCCCATCGCCCAATTCGTGGAAGCGCTTATTCAAAGCCTTTTCAACATGAGGAGGCACCATACTGGAGACATCGCCGCCCAGAGAAGCAATTTCTCGAACGGTAGAAGAAGAGAGAAAAGTGTGTTCTTCGGCCGTAATCAACGCAATCACGTCAATATCGGCATCCAGGCGGTGATTGGCCAAGGCCATGCGGAATTCATACTCGAAATCTGAGAAAACACGCAGGCCGCGTACGATCACATGAGCATCGATGCTCTGGCATAATGAAACAGTCAATCCACTATAACCCATGACGGTTATCTTTGGATTACTATCAAACGATCGCCGGACCAATTCAATGCGTTCTTCCGGCGAGAAAACCAATGATTTTAAAGGCTTATCATAGACGGCGACGACTAGCTCGTCAAAGAGACGAGCGGCTCGCTGAGCAATATCAATATGCCCGTAATGAATTGGGTCAAATGTACCAGGGAATACGGCTTTGACCATTAGCTGATATCTCCTTTGGACGCTCCCCAGGCGCGTTCCAGCGTGATATAGAGGCGTTGATTTTCGGGTTGGGTCAAGTCAGAATCTCGATCAAATAATGTCTGCGCCTGGCGGCGAGCTTTCTCAATCAGATGGATGTCTGTTAAATTGGCTAGTTTGAGCTCCGAAAAACCGGATTGGCGAGCGCCAAGGAATTGTCCTGGCCCGCGTTGCTGTAAATCTCGCTCGGCCAACACGAAACCATCATTGGTTTCAGCCATTACCTGAAGCCGTTCATTTTCGGCAGCGTCTGAACGATCAGGGATCAAAATGCAGTAAGATTTTTCGGCCCCGCGACCGACACGCCCGCGTAGTTGGTGTAATTGAGCCAGGCCGAAGCGATTGGCGTTCTCGATCAACATGATGGTGGCATTAGGTACGTCTACCCCGACCTCAACGACTGTAGTCGAGACCAAGATTTGATATTCGCCGTTCCGGAAACGTGTCATCACGTCATCTTTTTCATCGGGGCGTATTCTTCCGTGCAAAAGACCCAACCTTAAGTCTGGGAAGAATTCGCGTTGGAGTCTGGCGTGCTCTTCGACCGCCGCCTTCGCATCATTATTATCACCTTCTTCGACGAGGGGATAAATAATGAAGGCCTGGCGGCCTTGTTCCACTTGTCGCTTAATGAGGGAGTAGGCGCGCTCTCGCTCACGCGGCAGAAGTACATACGTCCCAACAGGTTGGCGGCCAGGCGGCATCTCATCCATGATACTCAGGTCTAAATCGCCATAAACTGTGAGCGCCAAAGACCTGGGGATAGGAGTGGCCGTCATTACAAGTAAATGAGGATTATCTCCTTTGGAGCGTAAGGCCGCGCGTTGCTCGACGCCAAAACGATGCTGTTCGTCGATGACAGCTAGTTGAAGATTGGCAAATTTTACAGGTTCTTCGATCAATGCGTGGGTCCCAATGACCAATTTTAGATCTCCCTGTGCAAGACCCTCTCGAATTTGTCGTTTTTCAGGTTCGGGGGTCGCGCCAATCATCAGCCGGATTTCGTCTGGACGGAGCGGCGGCGCTGGTAAAGTTTCGTCGTCGTTTTTTGTTTGGGGTTGTTCTAATCCTACGCCGGTCAGCACCTTGAGAAGGTTCATGTAATGCTGTTCTGCCAGGATACTGGTAGGCGCCATTACCGCCGCCTGGGCCCCGGTTTGTGTGATGATGGCAATCGCGAGCGCGGCAACGACGGTTTTTCCAGAGCCCACATCCCCTTGTAAAAGACGGTTCATTGGACTGCCAGACGCTAAATCGTGTTGTAAATCTTCGATTGCGCTTTGCTGCGCGTTGGTTAGCTCATATGGCAGACGTTCGATTTGCGACTTCAGCCACCGTGGATCTGCTATGAACTTATGTGCGTTCTGGTTTTGCCAGGCGCGCTTTTGCTTTAAAACGCCTAGTTGAAGCAGGAAGATTTCATCAAACGATAAGCGCTGCCGGGCAGCTTTCAAGTCATCCCAGGAATCTGGGAAATGAGCTTGCATTAGTGCTGTGGATAAATCCAGCAAACTAGCTGATTGACAAATATCATCCGGCAGTGGATCCTGGAGGCGCGGCGCCCAATACATAACAACCTGATTCATGGTCCTGCGCAGCCAGCGCTGAGTAATGCCTGCTGTCAGCGGATAAACCGGTACAATGCGGTTTGTGCTGAGTTGTTGCTGTTCGAGCGGTTCCCAATCCGGATTGTTCATCACCAGCCGGCCAAGATATTGTTCTATTTTGCCAGATAGGACAATGTGGGCGCCGCTATGGAGACGTTTGGCGATCCAACCCTTGTTGAACCAGGTAACACGCAGCGCGCCTGTTCCATCACTGATGACCGCTTCTACGATTTGATCCTTTCCGTTCCGAATAGAGCGCATATTAATATTTTGAACAGTGCCGATGACTGTGACCTCTTCCCCGAACCATAGACGATTGATTGGTTTGAGCTGGGTGTAATCGTCGTAACGCCGGGGGAAGTAATACAACAAGTCTCGCAAAGTCCTTAAGTTCAAACGTGCCAGAGTTTGAGCGAAGCTAGGACCTACACCGGAAAGAACGGTTACAGGTGCATCAAGGGCGACTGGTTCGACATCCCTTGTCTGAGACAGGACTGGCCGAGATGGCCGGGTCCCTGGGGATGATGTACGAGAGGAAGGCATAGTCTCATTTCTATTGAACGTGTCGTCTTGTTCATCGAGAAGGTTTTTTTGCGGGAGCGGTAAGGGTTGCTCTTCGGGTTGGGGCGACTCTGAAACAGCGCGTACCGGCAAAGAGATATCCAGATTCTCGCTACGCTGAATTCTTTTCCACACCCCTTCTAATGTTTCGGCTCGAGAAGTTGGTGATAGACGGGGGTAATCTTGAATCCGATTGACCACGAATTGAAGCAATTCTTCCGCCACGCCATCGGCCCGCGCTTCGTTTTCCCAATGGACCAGCATTCGCTCTAAACCGCCCATAACAGCGTGATTATCAAAGCCGCGTTCAATTTCTAATTTGAAATATTTAAATAATTTATCGATGGAAGGTTTCATTGGCAGTATTGTACCAGGGTCAGCTCTGGGTTATCCTTATGATTTGACGATCGCGGCAAAGCCGAGTCCGTTAGGGCCGATATGGACACCAATGATGGTGGTGACGTTGACGATTGGGGGCTCTTCTGGGAGTAAACAAAATAGCTTGAGATCATCAATAAACAGGCGTGCATCCGCTTCCGCATTGGTGTGCAAGATCGCCAATCTTTCGAGCGGCCCCATACCCGTTAATAGCTCTTTTAGCCGGTTGATTCCTTTCAGGCGTGTTCGCGTCTCGCCAATGCTTTTGACATTGCCATCTTTAAGTTCAACGAATGATTTTATGTTTAAAAAATTCCCTATTCGAGCACGCGCCCAAGAGACACGCCCACTTCGTTTTACATAATCTAGTGTATCGAGCATCGCCACAACACGCGTTCGTGGGCGAACCCGGTTTAATATTTCCATGATTAACTCTATCGATGCGCCACGGGCCGCTGATTCAGCGGCTGCCAGGACCTGAAATCCCAGGCCTAGGGTGACTTGTCGGCTATCGAATACGTGGACATGACCGCTAAATTGCTCCGCGGCGGTGCAGGCTGCATTGTAAATCCCACTCAGGGAACTAGCGGCGTGGATCGAGAGAATCCCCCGGGCGCCGCCGGACAACAGTTTCTCGTACAAAGACTCATAAATGCCAGAAGATGCAGTGGCGGTAGTAGGCAAGACCTTCATTCCCGGCAAGCGTGCGTAAAACTCAGCCCGCGAAATGCCCCGCCCATCTTCCAGACCCTGCCCATTAATGATCATGATATTTGGGACCACATGCAGATCATATCGGTCGACCAGGTTTTCTGGTATATCCGCAGTGCTATCTGTAACAATCGCAACGGGCGCCAGGGATTTCATAGATCATTCAATGCCGATGATAAATTGATAGTAAGGCTGGCAACCTTCCTGGATTTCAACTTCTTGCTTTGGGTACTCGACACGAATGCGATCGGCAATTCGGAAAACATCTGTTTTGGAGATATTATTTCCGTAAAACATGGTGATCAATTCAAAATGGTCTGCATGCGCCTTATTAAGAAGTCCGAGGCAGGCGTCATCAAGATTTTGAGATGCCAGCACCAATTTTCCATTTAATAATGCAATGATTTGTCCCTCTTCCACCTCTACATCCTCAATTTCAACGTTCCGAGTTGCAATTGTAATCTCACCTGTTTCCACCTCATCCAATGCTTCGGTCATCTCTCGGACGACGCTCTCGAAATCACCATCTGGGATCAAGCGCATCATGGCCGCCAACCCTTGCGGGATTGTCTTGCTGGGGATCACTGCGACATGCTTAACCGTTAATTCAGCAGCGGTATTCCCCGTCAAGATAATATTTTTGTTGTTTGGGAGCAAGATAATTTTATCGGTGGGTAGATTTTCAAAAGAACGAATAATTTCTTGGGTGCTGGGGTTCATAGTTTGGCCGCCTTCTACGATGCCCGCAGCGCCAAGGCTCGCAAAGACTTGAGCGATTCCATTGCCTGGGGCAACAGCAATCACTGCAATTTGCCCGGGTTCGATAGGTGCAGGCGTTATTTTCCCGCCGCCACATGGCTTTTCGCGTTCCTCCATTTGGGCAACGAGATTTTCCATGGCGACTTTTGTAATCACTCCTAAACTCATTATGTAATCGATTGGATGATAACGCTTCTCGATGGGCACATGAATATGCATACGATACATTCCATCTCCCTCACCTACTTGGATGGATGTGCCGATTTCTTCCAGGTTTCCATAAAATAAGGGTAAGTCTAGCTGCTCGAATGGGCGAAAATCTACAACAACCTCGTAATCTTGACCCGGCTCGATCGTTTCCAGAGCATTTTCCATTTCCATGGCAGCCAAGGGCTGGACGAACGAAACTGCTGTGTCGAGAGATTGGCCCTGGATGTAGCGCAGCATACCCTCCAGTATGTAGAACAAACCTTTTCCGCCCGAATCAACCACGCCAGCATCGCGTAAAATGGGCAACAAATCTGGAGTACGCTGCACAGACTTGTCCGCTTCCAGAACGATTGCTTCTAATATCTCAGTAAGGTTGTGCGTCGAAGCAATTGCCAGTTGGCCAGCGGTCGCGATGTCTTTAGAAACAGTCAGGATTGTCCCTTCTACAGGACGAACAACTCCTTTGTAGGCGATATCCCGTGCGGAAATCAGCGCCTGTATCAAGTTGTCGGCTTGCATCGTTTCCATGTTGTCCATGGCGCGCGCGAAACCTCGCCATAGCTGAGAGAGGATGACGCCTGAGTTGCCGCGCGCACCCATCAGAGCGCCGTGCGCCACTGCGTGGGCCATTTTGCCAAAATTTCGTTCCGGTGAGGCGGCGATCTCGTCAAAAGCTGCCTGCATCGTCAGTACCATGTTGGTTCCGGTATCTCCATCGGGGACGGGAAAAACGTTCAACGCGTTAACGGTTTGTTGGTTGGCGCGCAGCCAGGTCAACGCAGCTTCGACTAAGGTTTTTAACGTCTGGCCGTCAATGGGGTTATTTCTGATGAATTCCTGCCTTTGCGTAGGTAACATATCAGCTAACATTAAATTACACTCCTGTATTCGGTGCTGTCTTCGAAAAATAATTCAGGCAGGCAAATTCAATCGAAGCTACTGATGCGTAAGCCTCGAATATGGACATTTACTTCATTAATGGGCATCCCCAGAGCTTTTTCAACCTGGAAACGGACCGTATTCATCACGCTGGTGGCCACAGATTTAATGCGCGTGCCATATTCCACAATAATATACAGATCGATATTAATCTGATTGCCATCATAATCCACAGCAATGCCATGTGTGGGATCTTTTACCAGCACTTGCGCCAGTCCGTTGACCAGGTTCTTGGATGTTAATCCGACCACTCCGTAAGACCGGAGCGCGGCATGGTATGCGATCGTGGCCACAGCACGGGGCGCAACATGAATACTGCCGATGGGGGTGGATTCATTTGCCATAGAATTCCTCAATTTCTTGATCGTCTCGAGTTTTATTTGCTGTATTAATACTTTTGTGGTATGATTGCCCGGTTGTTAGCCAAAGGCTGATTTTACCACTGACGCCAGTTTTATGGCTGTAAAATTTGTAATCTGTCCTATTGCTATTATATACTTGTTCGACTTAACTGATTGGATGAAAGGAAATAAATTATGGCGAAGTGTGCACATTGTGGGAAGAAAACCAGCTTCGGTTTGAATCGCCCATGGTCGAATAAAGCAACTCCTCGTACTTTCAAGCCAAACCTTCAAACGGTCACCGTTTTCGAAGATGGCAAAAAGGTTCGCCGGGTGCTGTGCGCCAAGTGTATCCGCACTATGGTGAAAACCAACGGTTAAACGACTATTCGCATACCATTCGAATTGATAGAAAATCGCGGCGCTGACCGTGATTTTTTATTTAATAGATACCACTTGCCTTTTTGGCAGTCGAAATATTTCTGTACATACATTAGAACGGTGGGTTAAGCGTCGCGTAGACCCACAACCAGAACGGAATCAAACCTCCTAGAGCAACTAATGCCAACAAAACCAATAGCCAGGTAGTCCAATCAATCGAAGATGTATTTTTAGCTGAGCCAGCTTCTTTCTTGGGCGGTCGAGCTGGTTCCGGAAGGGAATATTCTTGCGAGGGTGGCACGTTCACGGCTCCTGGCGGCTGGTTTGCAGGTAGGCCTTCGACTATTTCTTGCGGCTGAGTCATAGTGATCAGCACTCGTCCCATCTGCTCTGCAGTACGGTAACGAGCGGAAGGCTCCTTCGAAAGCACTTTTAGAATAATTTGTTCCAGCGCCGGGGAAATATCTGTGTTAAACCTGCGCGGAGAAGGCGGCAGCGCCTCGCGGTGTTGACGAGCAAGCTCATCGGGTGTTGTCCCATTAAATGGGAGCTGGCCGGTTAAGGCCTCGAATAACACGATGCCAAGTGAATATACATCTGAGGCAGGCGAGGGCGGGGCGCCGCTGGCTTGTTCGGGAGAAAAATACTGCGGAGAACCCCAGACAATATCGGCTTTTTCATCAGGAGAGATCGATGCAAAGGCACGCGCAATGCCAAAATCGACTACCTTTAAACGTTGATCCGGGGTGACAAGCATATTCTGGGGTTTAATATCACAGTGGACGATCCCAGCTCGGTGTGCGTATCCAATCCCGCTGCAAGCCTGGATGATCAGGTTAAGCGCTTCTTGAATTGAAAGGTGATTACGCGCCTCTAAAATGCGTTTTAGATCAGTTCCAGGGACATACTCCATGACAATAAACAATTGGTCTGAGTCAAGACCAAAATCGTGAACGGTGGCGATATTTGGATGCGTGAGCCCTGCTGCGGCTTTGGCTTCCTGACGAAATCGCTCACGAAATTCCGGGTCAGTAGACAGGTCGGTACGCAATATTTTAATCGCCACTGTGCGTTCTAGCATAAGGTCGGTAGCGCGGAAAACCGTAGCCATGCCGCCCGTAGCCTGGAGTTCTTCGAGCCGGTAGCGATTATTTAGTAAGCGCGGTTCTTGCATCATCCTATTCATTCTTTGCGAGGATATTATACCAAGCCGATGTTGGGTTCCTGGTTGAGTCCTTAATGCGTCGGTAGATCGTTACTGCAGCATTAATCAATATCAGGTAAAATTTACTGTCATGAATATCCAGATAATCGTGCGCGCTTTTTTTCGGCCTCTAGTATTGATCGGTATCTTTTTCGTTGCGATCATGCTATTAACGGCCGCTTTCCTGATCCTTGATGCCACGCGCCCTGAGATGACCCCGGCAGACCCCGGTACTGCAGTGATCCATATGATTGCCGCCCCAACCGAAACCACTGTACCGGCAATGCCGGCCCCGAGCCTTAGCCCAACCCCGCCGCTTGTCGAAAATGGATTATTCATTGGTGGAAGCGTTGAGATTACTGGCACCGGCGGCGATGGCCTGCGTTTACGGTACACGGCTGGGCTGGAGGGCAAGGTGCGGCTTTTAGGCTCTGAAGGAGAAATTTTTACAGTAGTCGACGGCCCGCAAAAGGCTGATGGTTATACCTGGTGGTACCTGGAAAACCCTCAAGATAGTGCAAGACGAGGATGGGCTGTGGCTGATTTTCTCAGGCCCGCCCAGACCCCTTAAAATGAGGTTACATTGAATAGCGTAAAACCAAGCAGTATTACTGCCAATCGAATTGTCAGAATTATTACCTTAACCTGGGCTGATGGGCATGTGAGCCACATCCCTTTTGCTTTACTACGCCATGCCTGCCCGTGTGCTGAGTGTCGTGGTGGGCATGATCATATGAGTGTGCTTCCCGATCCCTCTGTTTTCGACCTGCCAGACGAAGATACGCCCGCCACGCGTTTGCGGAATCTTGAGGCAGTTGGAGGCTATGCAATTACGATAGAATGGGAAGATGGGCATCACTATGGCATTTATCGTTGGGATTATTTACGGGCTTTATGTCCATGCCCTGAGTGCCGGCCTATCAGCTCCACTCATAGGTAATCTTTTAAATTATGTTCCACCGCATAAGCAGCTGCTTCAGCACGGTTGCTTACCCCCAGCTTGGATAAGATACTACTGACGTAGTTTCGGACAGTCCCTTCACCCAAGAAAAGCGCCTTGGCAATTTCGCGATTGGTTTTGCCCTCGGAGACGAGCAGTAAGACATGCTTCTCCTGCTGGGTCAAAGACGAAAATGCAGAGGCTTCTTCTTCTTTGGCCGCTTTTCGCACCTCTTGGAATATTCGCTGAGTAACGGCTGGGTCCAGCAAAGCCTCACCGCGTCCGACCGCTTCGATCGCTCGTACCAGATCTTCCCCGCCGATTTGTTTTAAGACATAACCGGATGCGCCAGCGCGAATAGCAGAAAACAACATCTCATCCTCAGCGTAGGAGGTTAACATAATCACTTTAGATTGAGGAAACCTTTCCGCGATTTCCTCGCAAGCCTCGATACCCGAGCCGCCAGGAAGTCGAATATCCATCACGACTACCTCCGGGGAGAAGGCTTCGACCTGCTCTACGGCCTCTTTTGCTGAGCTAGCCTCGGCGACTACCTCGAAATTCGGGTGTCGTTCGAGGAGCGCTTTCAACCCTAATCGCACAACTTCATGATCGTCAACCAATAAGATACGTTGTTTTGCCACTATTTCACTCTCCTTATACGGGAGTATAGCCGATGGTGGATTGTCTGACAAGGTGATCAACCAGTCGATAAAGGATTGCCTTCGGTGCTTTTTGGCTCCTGGCGGCGAAAATCCACAAACCGATAACCCACGCCGCGCTCGGTTAAGATATATTTTGGGTTGGCCGGGTCTGCTTCCAGTTTTTGACGAAGATAATTTATATAAAGGCGGACGTAGTGGGGCTCATCACGATATTCGTATCCCCAAACTTTGGTTAATAGTTGATCGTGCGTCAGCACCCAACCCGCGTTTTGCACCAGGTGGTACAACAAGCGATATTCTGTTGGACGCAATTGGATGAGCTTGTCATCTAGCCAGACTTCGCGGCGATCGAAGTCAAGTTTTAAATGGCCATCTACGTTGATTAATCCATGTAAAGTTGACGCGGCTGGCTCTGTCCGGCGAAGGACCGCTTTTACACGGCTCACCAACTCGCGCGGGCTGAATGGCTTTGTTACGTAATCGTCCGCTCCCAGTTCGAGACCGCGTACACGATCATCTTCATCGCCTTTGGCAGTCAGCATGATTACAGGCACATTGCTTGTTTCGCGCACAATCCTTAACACCTCAAATCCATCCATATCTGGCATCATCACATCGAGGAGGATCAAGTCGGGGAGATCGCTACGAACTTTATTGACCGCCTGCATGCCATTATAGGCAGTCAAGACCCGAAATCCATCATGTTCTAGATTAAGACGAATAAATCGGACCATTCGTTCTTCATCATCTACAACTAAAATCCGTCGGTCTCGAAAGTTTGTATCTGTCATCAGTAGCCTCGTAAGACTGGCGCTCTCTGTTAAGCCAGGGAGATGTGGATCAGGATTTTCAATTTACCAAGTGTGATGATATCTTCATTTTTTAGGTATTGCGGGACAAACGGGCGTAACAAATTCCCATTCAGTCGGGTCCCATTCGTGGAACCCAAATCAGTTAGGGTAGCCTGAGTATCTTGGATGATCAACTGCGCGTGATGACGGGATACACCGGTCTCATACGCATTATAGGCGGACAAGTCAATCTCGACCGGTTTATGCGCTTCACTTTGATCTTGACCAGTGTCACGTTGTTCTTGGTTACCCCGGCCGATCGTGAACTCACCCGGACTAATTAGATTAATTACTTCACCGGTTTCGATGATGGTCAGGAAGACCTGAGCGATCGTTTTTTCAAGCTGGTTATCCATATCAGATTTTTGTTGGGATACGGATTAGAATCGCAGTGATGTTATCTGGTCCTCCAGCCTGGTTAGCCGCTAGAATAAGTTCCTGGCACGCATCCTGGAGATCGTTAGACGACTGGATGATTTGGGATATTTCTTTTTCTGGTACTACTCCCCATAGTCCATCCGAACACAGGAGAAGATAGCCAGATTCTGGTAATTTCTCCGAAAGGTAATCCGGCTCCAGAGGTTCCCATTGACCTAAAGCCATGGAGAGGATGTTGCGCTGAGGGTGTATTGCAGCCTCTTCGGTAGAGAGTTGGCCGAGATCTACTAACTGCCTGACGAAAGAATGATCGCGAGTTAATACCTGCGCTGTCCCATCAGGAGCAAATAAATATGCTCGACTATCTCCAACGTGGATCAGATGGAATTGATTTTGATAGATCAGCAGCGCCGTTAGAGTTGTTCCGCCGCCAGGAACCTGCCTTTTGATGACTCGGTTAGCTTCTTGTGTGCCATCCAATAGAATTTCTTGAGGCGAGAGGGCTGGTAATTTGGCCTGACCTGAAAGGAAATCACTATATATACTGCCAATCACCTTTTCTGCAAGGGTATGCACTGCCAAACCACTGGCGATTTCACCATCCTCATGCCCACCCATGCCATCTGCGACAGCAAAAAAACCAAAAAAAGTCCGAGTATCTTCAAAAGCCAGTTGAGAACCCAGGGTGAAGAGCGCATCTTCGTTATGCTCTCGCTGACGGCCGACAGATTGTGCTGACGCAATCGTCCAACCGATTGGATTCCCAGGCCCTGATTGATTTGGTGAAGCTGAAGACCGATCTGGCTGGTCTGAGGGGTACGTCAAGTCTCCTCCTGAAGGCGGCTTTTGCTTTTTTAGGATTTTTTGAAAGAAGGTAGACACAGACTTTTTCTCAATTGAATTAACAGAAATCCTCTTCGGGCTCAGGTTTATTCTGCAAGATGTCTTCGATACGGGTCAGAACCTGCTCATCGAGGTTAACCACAGCATCCAAAGCTTTCATATTCTCGACAACTTGATCGGCGCCAGATGCTCCGGTGATAACGCTGCTCACGTTCGGATTCTTTAAACACCAGGCAATCGCGAGTTGCGCCATCGTCACACCGAGCTCCTGTGCGATGGGCATCAATCGTTTTACCTTCTCGATGTTACTTTTAACTTCAGCGCTTTCGAACCATTCCTTAAGCCATCCATAGCCCTCGAGTGTAGCGCGGGTGCCAGTCGGAATGCCTTGACTGTACTTTCCGGTTAATACGCCGCTGGCTAGCGGGCTCCAAATCGTAGTACCCAGTCCAACCGAGCGATAAAGTGAAGCATATTCTCGCTCGATCCTCCGGCGGGAAAACATATTATATTCCGGCTGTTCCATTAAAGGTGGAACGAGGTGTTCACGTCGAGCGACCATATGGGCTTCCATGATCTGCGCAGCGCTCCACTCGCTTGTGCCCCAATAAAGCGCCTTGCCTTGTTGGACCACCTGGTGCATAGCCCAAACCGTCTCTTCGATTGGGGTGTGTTTATCGGGCCGGTGGCAGAAGATCAGGTCAACATATTCCAGTTGTAAACGTTTCAAAGATGCATTGGCGCCTTCAAAAATATGCTTATGAGACAGGCCACAATCGTTCGGTCCCTTTCCCCCCCAGAAAATCTTGGTAGAAACAACCAGATCTGACCGTTTCCAACCAACTTTCTTAATCACAGCTCCCATAACCGTTTCAGCATTCCCACGCGCATAAGATTCGGCATTGTCGAAAAAGTTGACCCCAGCATCGTATGCTGCGACCATACACTGATAAGCTGTTTCTTCACCAACCTGGCCGCCATACGTCACCCAGGCGCCTAGAGACAATGCTGACACTTTCAGTCCGGACCTGCCTAAATTACGGTATTCCATGTTGTCCTCCAAACCTGGTTGTTATTGACGGACGGATTATACATTGTTTTCTTCGGTTAGCTCCAGATAATCCTGGGTGATGGTTTTTTTCCCCTCAGCTCCCAGGAAATGGATGAGATTGATGGCAATCTCTGCCTTGTGTTCAGCATCTCGGCGGCTCCAAGTCCGACTTTTGATTTCCAGGAAATAACCCAGGTCAGGTTTGTTGACGCGATCCAGGTTAATAAAAAATTCCGTTCCCTGAAAAAGAACGCGCCAGCGCAAGCGGTCCTTTTCGACTTCGACTTCACGGCTTGGTTTGAAATATTCCTTGTAGAAACGCAAGCTGTGAGGTGCGGGGGCGATGAAGCGGCTGCGAGAGAGTAAGACATCGCTAGGGAATTGTCGCTCCCGCGCTGGGCCGATGAGCGTCAGGCGATAACGAACTCCTATGATCTCGCCTTTTTCATTGATGCTTTCATCCTCTCGATAACGTAAAGTGCCTTGTTGAGGATTTTGAAATAAAAAGTAGGTATCAAATTCGTGATAGTGACGTTTCCGCAGAACCTCGATTGCTGGATTTTCTAACGCAGCCAAGACCGGATCAGGTTCTGAGATGCGCACTTTTGTCTGTACCTCAAAACTTTCTTCCTCCATGGCGCCCCCGATGGCGATCAATTTGGAAAGGACAGATTTCTCACGCTGGATTAGGAAAGTATCAATACGCCGCGCATACTCATCCATCCTTTGTCGTAAATCATCGGTTTTAAGCGTGGTTAAATTCTTCTGGCGCATCAACCATTTACCATTGACCATCACATCGGTGACGTCTGTCGATTTCGCTGCATAGACAACTTGCGCGTAAATGCTATTTGCTTCGCGGCGAAAGTGCGGTGTATTATGTAACGGATTCAGGTCTAGCAGGATTAAGTCAGCTCGTTTTCCTCGTTCGATTGAACCGGTCAGATGTCCAAGGTGGATGGCTTTCGCTCCAATGCGGGTCGCCATTGCCAAAGCGGTGTGAGCCGGGAGTGCGGTTGGGTCATTGCTGACGCTTTTCGCCAAAAATGCCGCCAGGCGGGTTTCTTCGAACATATCCAGGTCATTGTTGGACGCCGGGCCATCGGTCCCGATGCCCACATTCAATCCGAGCTCAAGCATGCGTTTAACCGGGGCAAAGCCAGAAGCAAGCTTTAAGTTGGAAGATGGATTGTGGGCAACCCCAGCTTTATTATGTTTGATGGTCTGCATCTCGCCTTCGTCAATATGCACGCAATGGGCAGCCAGGACTTTGGCATCGAATAAATTATATTTTTTAGCGTATGGTATGACCGGCATGCCAAAATCTCTGCGTGAATTCTCTACTTCTTGGGCGGTTTCAGCCAAATGCGTGTGCAACGGCACATCAAATTCGACTGCCAGGGCGGCTGTGGCGCGTAATATTTCTTCTGTACAGGTATAAGGAGCGTGAGGCGCAACGGATGGTTCGATCAGAGGGTGTCCTTTCCAGCGTTGGATAAAATCCCGCGCCGCTGCAAGCGATTCTTCAAAAGATTGGGCGTCTGGCGCTGGAAACTTCATAACTGTTTGCGAGCAGACCGCACGTAAACCTGCCTCGGCTGCAGCGCGTGCTACATACTCTTCAAAATAATACATGTCCGCAAAACAAGTTACTCCACTACGGATTAACTCTATACAAGCAATGGATGTGCCCAGACCCACGAAATCAGGGGATACGAATTCGCGTTCTACCGGCAACATATACCCTAACAGCCAAACATCTAAACGCAGATCGTCTGCCAGACCGCGAAGTAGAGTCATTGGCACATGGGTGTGCGCGTTGACCAGACCGGGCATAAGCACTTTGCCCTGACAATCCACGGTTTCCAGCCCTGCATACTTGGCTGTGATGATCGATTCAAGCCCGACATCCACGATCGAATCTCCCAGGATAGCGACCGCGCCTGGTTCAAGTTGGCTGTAATTTTCATCCATTGTCAGGACATTTGCATTTATCAAGACGAGATCTACTGGATTCTTTGCATCTGGAATGGTACGTTCGCTCACTTGTCCTCCTTGCGTAATCTTCGTATCAAATCGAGGCTTTGATTAACTGCCCAACGTGGTGCATTCTCTTCTGGGCCTCCATAAGGACGATAGTAGTTCTGCTCAACTTCTGGGGTTACCAATACCAGAAATACATCCTGGCGGTCAGAACCAGGTGAGACGATCAGGCCAAGGCTGACATCCGCCTGGCGTCGTTGGCGATAAAGCCTGGTCAAATCATTAAGTTCATCTTGAGCAGGTTTCTCGCCGATGATCTCTCCACCCAAAAAAGCTGGTGATCGTGGGCTGGAAAGCCGGCGGGTAAGCTCTCCACCGGCGCCAGATTCCACAACTGCCAGAGTCCAACCTCGGGATTGGACTGCTTGAAGCGCGATTACCTCTAATGTTTCCTGGTTTGCACCATAAATCCAGTCTCCCAGCCGCAGACGAAGCTCCGTTTCTACTTCAAAGATCAAGTCGTCAACTGTTTTTTCGAGATCAGCTTTGGCCACAATACGCACATCAACCTGCCCGGAATGAGCAGCCAGCCCAACAGTCGGATTGGTGAGTTGCTCCAAATCTCCGATCAGGTCGTCGATTTGCGATTCGCCGGCGCCAGCCGTATGCAGAGTCCGAGATTTGATGATTGTTTTAATCAGATAGCGTTGGCGCAAATAGGGAATGACGGTATTTTGGAGGAGATACTGCATCTCGCTCGGCACCCCAGGCAAGGCGATTATGGATTTATCTCCTATCTCAACGATGAATGACGGGGCAGTGCCGACAGGATTTTCGATGGCGATAGCGCCTCTAGGGATGAAAGCCTGCCGGCGGTTATTTTCGGTTGGTTGGCGGTTATATCGCCTGAAACGCGATTGGATTTGTTCCCACAATTCTGGATGGTATTCGGTCTCTACGTTCATAGCCATCGCGACTGCAGCGCGTGTCGGATCATCTATGGTTGGCCCTAACCCTCCAGTAGTGATAATGATATCACAGCGCTCAAGCGACTCGCGGATGGCTTGCGATATGCGTTGGGGATTGTCACCCACGCTGACTTTGCGGTATAAATCGATTCCGGTTTCGCGCAAGGCCAGGGCAACGGCGCGCGCGTTTGTGTCGACAATTTCTCCGAGTAGGATTTCAGTCCCGATGGTTATGATTTCAGCAGATGGCATAAAACTGTTGATCTGTTTCCGTATTGAGTGAAACCGCCAGCGCTGGCGGTTTCACGGATTAATTGATCACAATTTTCACGCGCAACGCGCCTGCAAAGTCTCGAATTAAGTCACCATGGTCACACGGACATCCGTGCGATCGAGGCGTAAGACAAGATACATAGATAATCCCATACTTAATAGGCTTGTAATCAGCCATGGGATATCATAGACGCCTTGTTTGGATAGGTTGGGGAAGAACATCATTAAACGCATAATGACGTTCAATCCTTGCAGGAAGATGGCCAGCGTCAGGGCAGTGGACCTGCCTCGCCACAAGAAGGGGCTCAAGAGCAAACAGGAGACGCCGACCACAGCTCCCAGGAACAGGATCGGTCCTCCTCCTGGGCCGTAAAACCGAGGAGGCAAGATTAGCGGAGCCAGGAAGGGTAATACGACAAACAGCAGGATTTTTTGAAGAGTAGTCATCATTCGCTCCACATCACAGGCTTAATGACCGCCGCCAAGGTAGGCTTCCGCAACCATTTCATTCTGCAGAAGTTCTTGTCCTGTACCTTCCAGGACGACCCGCCCAGTTTCCAGAACGTAAGCACGATCTGCGATCGATAGCGCCATCTGTGCATTTTGTTCAACCAGCAGAATGCTTGTGCCCTGATTATTAATATCGCGGATAATCGTAAAGATCTGCTCGACCAATAATGGTGACAGACCCATTGAAGGCTCATCCAGGAGCATGGCACGCGGTCGCGCCATCAAACCACGCGCAATCGCTAGCATTTGCTGCTCGCCGCCCGAAAGGGTACCGCCCAATTGTTTCCGTCGTTCGGCCAGGCGGGGAAAGCGCTCGAAAGCATTTTCCATTGATTTTTGGATTTCCGCTTTATTACCGCGAGTAAATGCACCCATTTCCAGGTTTTCTTGTACGGTCAGGGTGGCAAAAATCTTGCGACCTTCGGGTACCTGAACGATGCCCTTATGAACGATCGTTTCCGATGCGGTTTGGGTGATATCCTCGCCTTCCAGGTAAATATTCCCAACCCGTGGTCGCATTAAGCCTGAGATTGTCCCCAGGGTGGTGCTTTTACCGGCGCCGTTGGCGCCGATCAAGGAAACGATCTCGCCTTTATTCAAATGAAAGCTGATACCTTTTAAGGCATGGATCGCGCCGTAATAGACATTGAGGTCCTTTACATCAAGCAGGGGGGGGTGATTGTCTGCCATAGCTCAACTTCCTATTGAATTTCTTTCTTGCGCCGGAATTTTTCCGAGAGCGCGGCCGCCCCAGGACCAAGATAAGCTTCGATCACCTTTTCGTTGGTCTGGATTTCTTTCGGCGTGCCGCGGGCAATGATTTCACCAAAGTCCATCACGGTGATGGTTTCGCAGATACCCATGACCACCCGCATCTGGTGTTCGATCAGCAAGATGGTCAGGTCAAACCGTTCGCGGATGAAGTGAATCAAATCCATCAAGCGGATACTTTCCTGAGGGTTCATGCCTGCGGCTGGCTCGTCGAGCAGGAGTACTTTCGGGTTGGCAGCCAAGGCACGGGCAATTTCCAGGCGACGCTGTTCACCATAGGGTAAATTCTTGGCGATCTCGCCCTGTCGATCCTGCAGGTTGAAGACGGTCAAAAATTCCTGTGTTCGCTGGGTGAGTTCGCGTTCTTTTGCCCCAAAATGTTTGTTTTGAAAGATGCCGTCAAACATACTGTAGCCAGCATGTGTATGATAAGCGATTCGGACATTGTCCAATACGTTCAGGTTGGGGAAGAGACGAATATTTTGAAATGTACGCGCAACGCCCAGTTGGTTGATTTCAAAGGGCTGCAAACCGGTGATGTCCTCCGCCTTTAGACTGATCTGCCCTGAAGTCGGAGTATATACGCCGGTGATCATATTGAATACGGTCGTTTTGCCGGCGCCGTTGGGTCCGATCAAGCCTTGCAGGTCGTGCGGATAGAGTGAAAGATTGAAATTGTTGACTGCGCGTAAGCCGCCGAACTGCATAACCAGCCCATTGGCTTCGAGGATTGGCTGACGACCATCTGGAGAAGAATTTTCGGGGTTCATTTGGTCGCCTCCTGTGAGCTGCTGGTTTCAGTGGAACCGGGAGAGATTGCCTCGGCCAGTTTTAGGTTTCCAGGTCCTGCCATCTCTGGTTTGGCATACATGGGAGGAAGTACTCGCCTTAAGAAGGGTAGCTCATAATCCCCGAACAAACCCTTCGGGCGTAACAGCATCACCAACAGCAAGATGATCGGGTAGACAACATAGCGCCAGGTTTCAAAACCTTCCGGCAGGTATACTCGCAAGAGGCCTTCGAGGACAATGATCCATACGAAAGAAGTGATCAGGGTGCCGGTCATGCTACCTAAACCGCCCAACACGATGATAATCATTGGGTCGAATGATTTGATGAAATTGAAAGTATTGGGGTGTAGAAAGCCGTTAATATGGGCGTAGATTGCACCGCCGACGCCAGCGAACATGCTGCCCAGGACAAAAGCCAGAGTTTTGTAATTGGCGACATCAATGCCCATCGCTTTGGCGGCGATTTCGTCCTCTCTGACCGAGATAATTGCCCGCCCATAACTGGAGTGGATTAAATTGCGCATGATCAGAACGGTCAAGAATAAGAACAAAAACACCCAGAACCAGGTGGTCAACTTAGGAATGCCGATCATGCCGCGCGCGCCTTTCATCTCCTCAAAACCGAGCAGGGTGTCAGAGTTATCCAGGAGCACTTTGACGATGATGGTCAGGCCTAAGGTGGCAATACCGAAATAATCAGACCCCAGGGTCAGCACAGGTAGGCCGAACAAGAAGCTGATCTCAGCCGCTACCAGGCCGCCTAACAGGATTGAGAGTAAGTACACGATAGCCATTGAGATACTGGCTGGAAGGGCAGCCAGCAACCCATCGACGGCTGGTGTGAGCATAACGCCCAGGTAAATGCCGGCGATCGCTAAACCGAGCACGGCGATGATATAGATTGCAAACGCAGAAAGCGCATCCAACCCACGCACGCGGCTGAGCAGCTTACGCAGGAGCAAGATGACCAGGCCGCTGAGTAAGATAACCATTAGAATGACCATCAATCCCAGCGCGCTTTTTTCATTGTTCCAACGGTAGGTTATGTCGGCCGCGGTGTATGCACCGATGGCGTAGAAACCCCATTGTCCTAACGAAAACTGGCCATTGAAACCGTAAATCAGGTTCAGGCCCAGGCTGGCAATGGCGTAGACCGCGCCCAAACGGATGATGGTGCTCCAGAAATCATTGAGGATTCCAGTGCTGATTAAAATCTGGACGACCACGAAGATCAGCAGCGCCCCACCGAAGAAGATCAATTGATCACGTGAAATTTTCTTCATGAACTGATCCTCCGCTTAGGCTTTCTCAGTAGTGGGCTCGCCGAAGATGCCGGTTGGGCGAATCAACAGGACAAACACCAGGATCGCGAAAGCTACCGCATCGCGCATTGGCGACGATATATAGGCTGCGCTGAGGTTTTCGGCCTGGCCAATAATCAGCGCACCTACCAGCGCTCCTGGAATGCTGCCGATCCCGCCCAGGACCGCTGCTACAAAGGCTTTCAAGCCAGGTAAGATGCCCATCACAAAATAGACCTGGTTATAGGCTGTCGCAAAAAGCACGCCGGCTGCGCCGGCCAGGGCAGCGCCGATGGCAAAGGTAGCCGAGATGATGCCATCGACATTGATCCCCATCAGGCGGGAAGTCGGTTTATCATAGGCTGAGGCGCGCATTGCTTTACCAATGCGTGACTTTCGTACAACATAGTTCAGCAACAGCACCAATAAGATAGACACCAGGATGATAATGATCATGATGTTGGTGATCAAGATTGCATTTTCTGGAGCTGGAGTCGTCGCGGTGACTTTTGTTATTCCTTGCGCGCTAATTGCATAAGTCTGGACCGGGAAGGGGCGTTTGTAGGTGATAAAGTTTGAGGTATAAACAAAAGGCAGAGCGCCGAAATATTCCAGGAAAAACGAGACGCCAATCGCAGTAATTAAGGCGGATATGCGTGGTGCAGTACGCAGCGGTTTATATGCGATCCGTTCGATGACAAAGGCAAGAAACGCACAGACGACCATCGACAGCAAAATCACTGTGAAAACACCGATGATCAGGCTCAACCAGACTGGGATACCGGGGAAAAGCTTAGTCGGCCAGGTATTCAATCCAAAGCGCGCAATGGCGAAATAGCTGGTAAAAGCGCCAACCATGAACACGTCGCCATGGG
>JAYRNN010000012.1:0-5161 GCA_041912175.1 Anaerolineales bacterium
CTTGAAGGCGTGGTGACTCCCACTAGAGTTAGCGATGCCTTATTAGAAGAACAGTATCATGTGTTCCACTTTATCGGCCATAGCGAATTTGAAAATGACCAGGCATTTTTTCAATTTAATTCCGAGGAAGGCAATATTGAGTACATTGACTACCACCAGTTCGTCAATCTTTTCGCTAATCACCATAACTTAAAACTGGCATTTCTAAATTCTTGCAAAGGTGCAGAGACTTCAGTCACCTACCCAATGGCCGGCATGGCGTATCAACTGGTAAAGGTGGGTATTCCAGCAGTAGTCGCGATGCAGTATGCAATCTACGATGAAACGGCCATTCTTTTCAGCCGAGAATTCTATCGCTCTATTTTCAAGAGCCATGATCGTGGCAGAGTTGAATTTGCGGTGAGCCATGCCAGAAACAGACTGTTAGGCAAGTTTCCCGGAGAGCGGGACATCGGCGCCCCTGTCCTGTTCATGCGCGCCAGCGAAGGACTTTTGTTCAACATCGTCACCGGCAAACTGCTGCCGGACTTGCCCCTTTCCAGAAGCGATTACCACCGCTCCGAGGTCGCCAAGGAAACATATCTAAGAAATATTGAAACACTCAAGCAAAAACACCAGGAATCTCCTGACCAACAAACTAAGAGGGCTCTCGACCAAAATAATGCGGAACTGTCCCGGCTCGAACAAAAACTTAAGTTACGGCGAATCGCATTTATCGTGACAACTGGTACTTCTCTCGTCCTATTTTTTCTGTCATGGATACAGTTTTTTGATTTCCTGCCGCCTGCGGTCAGAATTGAAAGTTATGCAATATGGTTGGCAGGAATATTCTCCAAACAGCAATCAGACGACCAGGTCGTTATCGTCACGGTGAATGATAAAACTGAACACGAGCTTGGCAAGCCATTTAGCAGAGATTGGCGGCGAGAACATGCTATATTAATTGACAGGCTCTCGGAGGCTGGTGCAAAAGTAATCGCTTTCGATATGTATTTCGAGGAACCGACGGCATACGATTACGAATTTGCTAAGGCCGTCGAGCGCGCACAAAGTCGCCATACCGTGATTGTCGTCGGCTTTCGCAAATTCGTCGATGGACAACCCCAATTAATCCAGCAGCTTAAGGATACAGGCTTGAAATTTGGCCTTCTCTGCATTGGCAAAAAGTGGGGTACATCGCAAGTAGCACCTTTGGTTGTTATAAAATATGGTCAACACCAGGCCTTGCATTTGCTGGGCCTGGAAATCAGCGCAGCTTTGCTGGAACGTGAGATCGCGATTGATCAGAATACTCAGGAAGTTGATTTTCTTAATCCTGTTACTTGGCAGATTGTAAATAAAATCGCGGTTTCCGAAGTTAATCAGGTCAAATGGGAGCAATCGGGCTGTCCCGCTATCGGCAAAAACGACCTGTCGGCCAGCATTATCATTGACTCTTCGTTACTTCCGAAATATACGCAAGAAAAGTATCTTTACGAAACCATTATAAAAAACCCGGATAACAATCAATTGAGCCGATTTAAGGATAAGATTGTACTGGTCGGTGTCGAGCGTAAGGATGATCTATTTCCGATTTTGCATGGATTGGCAACGGAAGAGCGTTATGGCATTGAGTTGCACTTTGCTGTTATCCGTTCACTGTTGAGCGGTAGAATTATTCGCCCGCTTAGTAATTGGCAACAATTTATTGTGATGATTGGTTTGGGACTACTAGGTGGTTTAATTAGGCTTAAAGCAACTCTATTATCCCCGTTTTTTCGATCTGGAATATTAATAATAGCTTTTCTGCTTTACTTTGGGATTTCAAGCTATATTTTTCAGAATTACTTTCTTGCTTTTAACACGATTTATCATCTATTGGCTTTTGGGGTAGCTTATTGGACTGTCGGAATGGTGAAAAGGAGATGGTTTCAATGAACGTTATCAAGAATTGTTTATTACATAACACTAGGATTGTTCTCCGTCAAGTCTTCATGACCTGTATCCTGATATTGTTATTGGCCGGACAAATTGGTTGTGTAGCTCCAATGGTCGGGCAAGGTTATCAAACAGTTCCGATTCTTTATGGTATCCTTACAGAAAATCGGTCCGCCTCGGGCATCCCTGAATACCGATTAGCCACCGCCCAGGAATGGCAGCAAGTCAGAGTCTTACGCAGCGATTCGCGTTTAAATACCATACCCAGGATGCCCCTGAACATAGGCGATGAAGTTTGGACTGGCCCCAACTCAGCCGTGGCGATCCGTTTTCCCAATGGATCACAACTGTACTTGAGATCTAACAGTCATATTAAGATTGGTTCGGTCTTCACATTTTTCGGCGAACTGTTTGTCAGTGTGAGAGGCGCATTTCAAGTCGATACAGAGTTTGTAACCGCTGGAGCGGAAGGAACAGAGTGGGTTATGTTGGTTTCGCCAAATGGAGATACCCGTTCTACGGTTTTGGGAGGGCGCGTTCGTGTCGCCTCCAGGAAAAACTTCTGGAGGCCTATGTTGATGACTGAAAACAATCAAGTTGTGACACGGGATTCCCGCTCTGTGGAGACAATGTTGGCAACCCAGGAAGAATTGAATGAAATGAGATACTGGATAAATCAAATCGATCAACTAGTTCGAGAACCTCAACTTCAACCTCCAACTAATAGCAATCCTTTTCCTGGGATTTTTTTAAAATTTCCTTTTAACATTAATCCAGGGATTCATCCTGGTAGAGATTCTGGTAGTAATGAGAATTATCCGGATAGCAACAATCATCAACCTAACCCTTCCCCAAATAGCGGGGATATTATTCGGCGATCTTATCCAAATATACGTCAGGATACTATTCGGCGTGACGATGTTATTCGATAGTAGAACACAAATCCTGCTTATTTGAGCGATACTCAATAGAATTTAATCCATGATTTAGTTATCAGCCCAATACGACCTGGCCAAGCCATGAATTCAAGCAACCCTATTGCCCATGCCGAAATACGGGCCGAGCTTATCCATACCTTATTTCGCTCGGCGCCTATCGCTATTGTTATCCAAATCGTCTTCAGCAGCATATTTGTTTTTTTTCTCTGGGACATGGCACCTCGCAATGGTTTGCTGATATGGTTATCTGTACTTTATGGATTAGCAGTGGTTCGCTGGTTGTTGATGCGCGCTTACCAGCGGCGCCTCCCAACTTCGGAAACGATACCCTACTGGGGAACGGCTGCTGCCACCTTATCCATTTGTTTTGGTCTGGCTTGGGGAACCGTACCGATCCTGTTCCTGGATCCGGCGCAACCAGCTAATCTCATCATCATTACCATTATTTTGGTAGGATTGAACGCTCAGGCGCTGATGGCCGTAGTGTCCTACCCACCCGCCTATTTTGCCTCGATACTGGTATTGCTATCGTTAGCTGCGGTGCTGCTCTTGCGGGGGGGGGCCGTGGGCGCGGAGGTCGCTTTGCTGGTTTGCTTAAATCTGGTGGCAAGCTTATTCTACGCCAGGAATGTTTACCGGGCGCTCAATCACTCCTTGCGACTTCGCTTCGAAAATATCGCCCTGCGGCGAGAGACGGAAGAAAAGTCCGCCTTGTTGGAAACAACCTTGCAGTACATTCAGCAGGGCATCAGCCTGATCGACCGCGAAAACCGGTTGCGAATGTGGAATCGGAATTTTCTGAATTTACTCGGTCTCGGCAACCACCAGATCGAAAATGGCCAGAAGCTCGATACAATCCTGAACGTCGGCGATCCACCGCTGACCCAGGATAAACCAAGACAAATCGAGTATCGGCGCGCGGATGGCGCCATCATTGAAATCCGGCAAAACTCCATGCCTGATGGCAGCCGGGTACTGACCTATACCGACATCAGCGAACTCAAGCGCCGCGAGGAAGCACTGAATCTAGCGTGCCAGGAAGCGGAGCGAGCCAATGCGGCCAAAACCCGGTTTCTGGCGACCGCCAGCCACGATTTACGCCAACCCATCCATGCCTTGGGTCTGTTTTTTGCCAACTTGGCGGATCGGATACGTGATGCTGAAGAAACCAGGCCGCTGATCAAACAAATTGAGGATTCCATCGGGGCCATTGACAGTATGTTGAGCGCTTTGTTGGATATCTCCAAACTGGATGCCGGGGTTGTCCACCCTACCATAGGCGCCGTGGTCGTGGCCAACTTGTTCAAACGACTGGAAATCGAGTATCGCTCCCATGGAATAAATCCCTTCGGTACTTTGCTGGAACGGAGGTCGTTCAAACGGCCCGAACCTCGCTCTCGATCCCCTTCCCGGGAGGCCGGTAATACGCTGCGAATACGCCCCAGCCAGGCCGTCGTTCAAAGCGATCCCGCACTGCTGGAACGTATATTAAGAAATTTGATTTCCAACGCGCTTCGTTACACCCGGAATGGCCGCGTGCTTGTGGCCGCTCGTCGTCGTGGCGACAAACTGCGCATCGAGGTATACGACACCGGTCCGGGTATTCCAGAAGACCAACTGGAAAATATCTTTTTAGAATTTCATCAGTTGGGCAATCTGGAGCAGGATTTGCGCCAAGGACCGGGGTTGGGGCTGGGACTGGCCATCGTCAAGCGTCTGGCGGCTTTACTCAAACACGAGATTACCGTTCGCTCTCGGTTGGGACATGGTTCCTGTTTTGCGATTACCGCGCCCTTAATTCAGGATTCGTCATGCCATGCCCTGTCCGCCATTATCCCGACTCCGGGTAAGATGCTACGAGGTCACCGGGTATTGGTGCTGGATGATGACAAGGCCGTATTGGCAGCTATGGATGGCCTGTTGAAACGGTGGGGTTGCGCCGTCATCAAAGCCAGTTCGCTGGATGAAGCGCACGAACAGATCAAAGCAACCGCGTTGCCTCCCGAACTGTTGGTCGTGGATTATCGTCTGCAAGGTCGATTTTCGGGCCTGGAGGCCGTGGCAATATTGCAAAAAGCGCTGCAACGCTATGTTCCGGCCCTGGTGATTACCGGTGATACCGCTCCCGACCGCCTACGCGAAGCCGAGGCCAGTGGCTACCCCCTATTGCATAAACCCGTGCAGCCGGCCAAATTGCGCAGTGCCTTGCATCATCTGCTCCATTTGCACGAGCACGAACCCCTGAGCTAGTACTTTAGTGTCGCTAATAGTTATCCCCATATTTTCAAGTAACTGATTTTTAAATA
>JAYRNN010000013.1:0-13515 GCA_041912175.1 Anaerolineales bacterium
AGAGTGGAAGACTGGACTGCGAACAGCCGGCCGAAGTCCTGGCGCGCCGAGTTCGGGCCTACCAACCCTGGCCTGGCGCTGATACCATCTGGCAAGGAGTATTTTTGAAGATATTGAGGGCATCGGCCATACTACCCGACTCATCAACCAGCGTCCCGGTTGCCAGCGGGCAACTCGCCCGCGTTGACGGGCTCCCGGCGATTGGAACTGTGCAGGGTTGGCTTGTTTTGGAAGAAGTACAGCCGGCTGGGAAACGCAGCATGTCTGGCGAGGACTTTTTAAGAGGCGCTAAAGATTGGGGGATGATGCTATGAACGAGATCTATAAAAAACGCCTGGCGCTCTTTCCTGACTCAACCAGGTTAGAATCCAAAAACAACCATACTCGCTTGACGATCTCAGGTCAAGATCTATTCGAGCTGGCTCAAGAATTCGGAACGCCGCTCTATGTGTACGATCGTGCGACGCTGGATTCAAGCGTGGATGGATATAAAGAAGCCTTATCCAATCATTATTCGGCCCCGAGCGGGATTACTTATGCCGGAAAAGCATTTCTATGCCTGGCCATCGCCCAATGGACCCAAGAGCATGGTTTGACCCTGGATTGTACCGGCGCGGGCGAAATTGCGATTGCCGAAGCGGCGGGGACCCCGCGCAGCAACACCTTGGTGCATGGTGTTAATAAAAGCCAGATTGATTTGGAGGCGGCAATTCACAAAGCAGGGATCATTGTTGTAGATAACCTGGACGAGTTGCAGCGACTGGTTCTCCTGTCGAACCAATTTGAAGGTTCGTTTCCAGATCTCTGGCTACGCTTCCGGCCAGGTCTGGCTGTCGACACGCACACATTCAGGCAAACCGGCCAGGACGATAGCAAGTTTGGTATGGGGCCAAGCGAAATCGAACAGGCTGTCCAACAATGTGATACTCACCATCTCCCATTGAAAGGGCTTCACTTCCATCAGGGCTCGCATTTCCATGACCCGGCCCCACTCCGACCGGCAATCCAGGCTGCTCTCAACCTGTTGGCAAGCATAAAAGAAAAAACCGGTTGGTACCCAGAGACGGTATGCACAGGCGGCGGATGGGGCATCCCCTATCACGAGGACGAGCTGTCCCATCCATCCGTGGAGAGTTACCTATCTGTGATTGGAGAAAGCCTAACGGCAGGCTGCATCGAACACCATTTGCCGCTGCCACGTTTGCAAGTGGAACCAGGACGGAGCCTGGTTGCGCGTGCTGGTGTGGCTATTTACGAGGTGGGAGCGATCAAGCATACAACTTCACGGCGCTGGATCGTGTTGGATGGCGGACTGGCCGATAACCCCCGCCCGGCGTTGTATGGCGCGCGTTATTCTGCCCTGCCCGTTCTGGACCCCCAACGCCCCAGTTCGGGAGCAGCCTGGTTGGGGGGACCATTCTGTGAAAGCGGCGATATTCTCATCGAGAATTTGCCAATGCCTGATTTGTCCGTAGGAGAACTGGTTGCCATCCCTGCCAGCGGCGCCTATCAGTTGAGCATGGGCAGTAATTATAACGGGGCGCGCAAACCGGCGGTGGTATGGCTGGATCAAGACCGGGCGCATTTAATCCAACGGCGGGAGACGCTCGAAGATTTATACCGGCGCGATATTCCTTTACCCCTACAGCAAGGCGCCAAGATATGACCCACTCGATAACCTTCATCCGTCACGGCGAGTCAGTTGGCAACGCCAACGGCCAGATCCAGGGGCAAAGCGATATGCCTTTGACCGAAAAAGGCGAGCAACAGGCGCTGGCAATGGCCCAGACCTGGCAAAAAAGCGGTCGGAGCTTTGATCAGATTATCGCCAGCCCGTTGACACGCGCTCGCCGCACTGCTGAAATCATCGCTGCGACCTTGAACTCACCGCTGAGTCTCGATCCTATCTGGGCCGAAAGAGGGTTTGGAGAAATCGAGGGCCGATCGTTTGAAGAAATAATGCAGCAAGAGCCCAATTTTGATTTCAACCACCCATACCAACCGCCTGGAGGCGACGGCGAGAGCATTGTCGATGTTTTTCTACGCGCCAGCCAGGCATTACAAGGCCTGCTGCGTTACCCCTCAGGTTCTTACCTGATCGTTTCACACGGCGCGCTGATCAATATGGTTATGTATGCCGTGCTTGGAATCAGCCCACACAACAGCCCCCGCAGCCCCAGGTTCATTTTTACCAACACCAGTTATATCGATCTCCTGTATCATCCGGAGATCCAGCAATGGCGTATACAACGCTTTTGGAATAGTGAAAACCCCATCGGATAAAACCTTGTATCCTGCAGAAAAAGGCGTAGAAACGCAACGACTGACACGCATCCTGAGTTTTGGGGCAGGCGCGATCGGTACTTATATCGGCGGCAGCCTGGCGCAGACTGGCCGCAAGGTCGTTTTTCTTGAGAGGCCGGAAGTGGCCGAAACGTTAAACCGGCGAGGGTTACACTTGACAATTGACGGGCAACATCAGACGATTCCCGATCCAATTGTAGTTACCACCTACGAAGATGCGATTGGTTATGCGCCGTTCGACCTGGCCATCTTCGCCCTAAAATCGTATGACACACACAGCGCTTTAGAAAATCTAAAAGAATTCCAGAAGTACTTGCCCCCAATTTTATGCCTTCAGAACGGCGTCGACAACGAACCCATCCTGGAGTCCACGCTCGGGGTTGATCACGTGATCGCCGGGACCGTAACCAGCGCGATCGGTCGTCGGGCAGCCGGTGATATCATCCTGGAACGCAAGCGAGGCATCGGCATCGCGGATGGCCACCCGCTTTCCGGAGTTTGTGTCAAAGTACTGAATGATGCCGGTTTGAACGCTCAATTGTATGCTTCAGCTTCCAACATGAAATGGTCCAAATTACTGACCAACTTGCCAGCCAATGCCAGCTCAGCCATCCTGAACATGAGTCCAGGAGAAATATTCAATCATCCCGGTTTATTCGAGTTGGAGATACGCCAGTTGCGCGAAACGCTGGCCGTGATGCAAGCACAAAAGATTTCGGCGATAAATTTACCTGGGACGCCAGTGCGTTTGTTTGCCTGGGCGATTCGTTATCTGCCGCTAACCCTATCCCGTCGCGTCTTGCAGCGAGCTATTGGATCAGGGCGCGGCGGTAAAATGCCGTCTTTCCATATCGACCTGCATAGTGGACGCGGCAAAAGCGAAGTAACTTATCTGAATGGCGCAGTGGCAGACTATGGAGAATCCTTCCGGGTCCCCACGCCGGTTAACCGGTTCTTAAACGATACCCTGTTAGCCCTGACGCAAGGTAAACTGCCCTTGAATACCTATGCGCAAAACCCAAACAAATTCCTTGAGGATTCAAGACGCTTCTGACTTGATGAGCTCGAACCAAGATAAGCCACTACGTTGACATTACTCAACCAGACCATGAAAGAGCGGCAACGCTGGAACCTTGGTATCTGACCAACAATGCGCCTCCAGCAAGCTTTCCCGGGCTTCGTACAGTTTTTGCCTATCATTCGCATACAACGTAAACAAGAGCTGGCCTTGATCCACCCAATCCCCCACCTTGTGATGGATCAGCACACCTACAGCGTGATCGACCGGGTCCCCTTTCTTGAGCCGGCCTGCGCCTAGTCGCATGGCGGTTTCACCGACACTCAAGGCATTGATTTCACTCAAGTATCCATCCCGAGAGGAAAGGACGGGTTCAACCAGGTTTGCCTGCGGAAGACGATCTGGCTCATCGATAGCACGAACATCGCCGCTCTGCGCGTGAACCAGGCGTCTAAATGTCTCCCAACCCAGGCCTTTACGCAGGGCGTCTTCTGCCATCTGCATGCCAATCTTTGTCGTGTCCGCCTTTCCCCCGAGCATTAGCATATAGCCCGCCAGGGTCAAGCAATGTTCCCGAAAATCCTGTGGTCCCTGATTGTGTAGCGTGTCAATCGCTTCGCGGACTTCCAAAGCATTGCCGACCGCGCAGCCCAAAGGCTGGTTCATGTCTGAGAGCAACGCCACTGCTTTACGCCCTGCCAGGTGGGCGATATCTACCAACAGCCGGGCGAGTTCCTGCCCCGCTTCGATCGTCTCCATGAAAGCCCCATTCCCAACTTTTACATCCAGGACGATCGCCTGGGCGCCGGCGGCGATCTTTTTGCTCATGATCGAAGAAGCAATTAATGGGGTGGAATTCACAGTGCCTGTCACATCCCGCAGCGCGTACAGTTTTCCATCTGCTGGGGCCAGGTCAGCGCTCTGACCGGTTAGCACCAAACCAATCTGGCGTAATTGGCTTAGAAATTCCGCCGTGCTCAGGTCCGTGCGATAGCCAGGAATAGACTCGAGTTTATCCAATGTCCCGCCGGTGAAGCCGAGCCCACGTCCGGACATTTTTCCGACTGGCAAACCACAGGCGGCCACTAAAGGTTCCACTACCAGGGAAGTCTTATCGCCGACCCCTCCCGTGGAATGTTTATCCACGGCAATAGGAACAACCTGCGAGAGATCCAAGATTTTGCCGGAATTGGCCATCGCCAGAGTTAGATCGGTTGTCTCGCGCGGCGTCATTCCATTCAGCAAAACGGCCATCGCAAAAGCAGCCGCCTGGTAATCTGGGATTTCTCCGCCTGCGTACCCTTGGATAAAAAAGGATATTTCTTCCTGGGTCAGCTCTTGCCGGTCACGTTTCCGAATGATGATGTCGACGGCGCGCATACGATTTCTCCGTTTTTTTATTAATAGGGGTTTCTAAAATTATAACCGTCTTTTATTTGAGCGTCACAGGATCAACATCGCGTCGCCAAATGAGTAAAAACGATACTGATGCCGAATCGCCTCAGCGTAAGCCAGCAAGATATTTTCCCTTCCGGCAAATGCAGACACCAGCATGAGCAATGTGGAGCGAGGTAAGTGGAAATTGGTAATCATGGAATCTACGGCGCGGAAATGGAAACCTGGTAGGATAAATAGATCCGTAGGGCCCTCGTACGCCTCCAATATATCAACTGATCTGGCCGAACGCGCCGCGCTTTCTAAAGAGCGCACGCTGGTGGTGCCGACTGCGACTACCTTACCACCGGCCTGGCGCGCCTTACGTACCGCTAAAACCGTTTCCTGGGGAACCTGGCACCATTCCGTGTGAATTTTATGTTGGTCAGGTTGTTCTTCGGTCACCGGAGCGAATGTATCCAGCCCGACATGAAGAGTCACCCTTCCTGTGGAGACCCCGATCTGTTGCAGATGCGTTAGTAGATCAGGGGTAAAATGCAAGCCGGCGGTAGGAGCGGCGGCTGAGCCCATTGCGCGTGCATAGACCGTCTGGTAACGCTCCGGGTCCTGAAGCGGCGCATGGATGTACGGTGGGAGAGGTACATGACCGATACGATTGAAGAGCGGCTCAATCGGCTCATCAAAACGCAGCCAGCGGCGCGGGCCATCAAGCACAGACACGATCTCTGTTTTTGGACCATCTTCAACTTGTAAAGATTTCCCGAGCGAGAGGCCCTTGCCCCCCACCAGACCCTCCCACGTAAAAGGATCGAGCTGGCGTAAAAGCAAAATTTCAACCCGCCCACCGCTTGGTATTTTCCGCGCAAACAATCGAGCCGGAATTACTCGCGTTTCGTTTAAAACCAGGATATCGGAGGCATGCAAAAAATTTTCAAGATCCCGAAAGCGAGCATGCTCGATCGCCCCTGTTTTACGATCTAGAACCAGGAGGCGGGAAGCGTCGCGAGGTTCCAACGGCGTCTGTGCAATAAGTTCAACCGGTAGCTCGTAATCAAAATCTGATGTTTTCACAGACGTATGCAACCTTCGAGAGAATTCGATTACCGGTGGAGAAACCGTGCGAGTAAATTCAAAGCCAATGTGAGCAGGATTGACAGCGCAATGGATGCCCCGAGCGCGAAAACGCAGGTCGCATTTCCGGATTGGATGCGGATATTGCCTGGAATCCTCGCAAAGCTAATCCCTGACTTGCCTAAAAAGTAAAGCAAGCCCCCAATCAACATCAGTGCACCCCCTAAAACAAGCAACACCCGCCCAAAAGAAAGCATCGGATTCATATTGGCTTAGAAGAGGCGCGTTTGATTTTCCTTGGGAAATTCAAAACCAAGATGGTCGTAAGCACGCCGCGTTGCCAGACGGCCCTGGGGAGTACGTTCTAAAAACCCGAGCTGAAGAAGAAAAGGCTCAGCCACATCCATGATCGTATCCGCCTCTTCGCTGATCGAAGCCGCAATCGTGTTCAACCCCACCGGGCCGCCGTTGTATTTTTCAATCACAGCTCGCAATACTCTGCGGTCGAGGTCATCCAATCCCAGCGGGTCAACCTCCAGTAAATCCAAGGCATCCCGGGATACAAGGCGTGTGATGACGCCATCTGCACGCACCTCGGCGTAATCACGCACCCGCCTGAGAAGGCGTAATGCCACGCGGGGCGTGCCACGCCCTCGTTGGGCAATTTCATCCACGCCATCTTCCTCTGCATGGACACCCATAACGCGCGCCCCGCGTCGCACAATTTGGCGCATGGCGGCAATGTCGTAAAAATCAAGCCGATAGACAGCGCCAAAACGAGCCCGCAGTGGCGCGGTTACCAGAGCCAGGCGAGTTGTAGCGCCAATCACAGTGAACCGCGGCAGTTTTAAGCGAATCGAACGCGCGGACGGCCCTTTGCCGATGACAATATCCAATGCGAAATCTTCCATCGCTGGATAAAGTACTTCTTCAATCGCCCGCCCCAGACGGTGGACTTCATCAATGAATAAGACATCTCCCGCTCTTAAATTCGTCAGGATAGCAGCCAGATCGCCCGGGCGTTCGATCGCTGGGCCGGCGGTAATCTTGATACTGACATCCATCTCGTTGGCTAAAATATGCGCCAGGGTGGTTTTACCTAACCCGGGCGGCCCATAGAACAAGACATGATCGAGAGGCTCAGAACGCTGGCGGGCAGCCAAAATCAGAATCTGCAGGTTTTCCTTCACCTTATCCTGTCCGATCAAATCAGACAGGATTTTGGGCCGCATGGCGGTGTCCAACCGATCTTCAGGTTGTGGTTGTGGGTTCATCAATCGATTAGGAGCATCACTCATGGGCAAAATTATAACCTGAACTACCTGAAACAGTCGCGCCAACTCCCCATGGATGATTGAGTAGATTATAATTTACGATTATATTTCCAATTTGGAGGGCTCAATGTCCAATATTTATCCTTCAACACACCCTTTGGTGGCCCATAAACTCAGCATTTTACGCGACCAAAAGACAGAACCAAAGAAATTCCGCGAATTAATCCGAGAAATTGCTGCCTTACTTACCTATGAAGCCACGGCAGATTTAAAACTCAGCCCGATCACCGTGCAAACTCCACTGGCCAGCCAGGTAGGCTTTGAGCTACAAGAACAAATCGGATTAGTGCCAATCTTGAGAGCAGGGTTAGGGATGGTTGAAGGCGTGTGGGATCTGATGCCCTCTGCCGAAGTCTGGCATATCGGACTCTACCGGGACGAAAAGACACTCAAGCCTGTGGAATATTACAACAAACTACCTATCCTGCCACGCGTCTCTGTGTGCCTGGTGCTAGATCCTATGTTGGCCACTGGAGGATCGGCAACCGCAACGGTAGATATCTTGAAACGGTGGGGGGTTAACAAAATCAAATTTATTGGGATCATCGCTGCGCCTGAGGGGATTGCACAAATGCAGCAAAAACATCCAGAAGTTCCCCTCCATCTGGCTGCGATCGATGAGCGTTTGAATCAAAACGGTTACATCTTACCTGGATTAGGGGATGCCGGAGACCGGCAATTCGGAACAGGTTGATCATTTTTGCATCAACAAGCTAATACGTGATTTATGTTATAATTTAATTACGCAGTGCGTCATTTCTCTTTGGGAGGCTCTGAATGACCAGTATCGAATTTCCCAGCGGAGTCTACGTCACCGCACCAATTTCCAAGGAATTCTCAGAAATCCTTACCTTTGCTGCCCTTCAATTTGTGGCGAATCTCCATCGCGAGTTTAATTCAGCTCGAATCGCGCTATTGGTCAAACGCGGCCAGCGGCAAGCTTCAATTCATGCGGGTGAATTACCTGAATTCTTACCCTCAACCCTAAGGATTCGTCAGGCGGCAGACTGGGTGGTCGCGCCTCCCCCACCAGATCTAGAGAAGCGCTGGGTGGAAATTACTGGTCCTACGGATCGAAAGATGATGATTAATGCATTGAATTCTGGGGCCAATGTCTTTATGGCTGATTTTGAAGATGCAAACTCACCCACCTGGCAAAATATAATCGAAGGCCAGATCAACTTGCGAGACGCAATCGATGGCATCATCGAGTATGTTGGCCCAGAGGGGAAGCATTATAAATTAGGCAAACAGCCCGCAGTATTAATGGTACGGCCACGAGGTTGGCACATGTGGGAAAAGCATGTCCTGATTGATGACGTGCCGATCTCCGCTTCCCTTTTTGATTTTGGCCTGTATATATTCCACAATGCATCCAGGTTAATCGAGAAGGATAGCGGACCATATTTTTACCTCCCGAAAATCGAAAGTCACCTTGAAGCCAGGTTATGGAACGATGTCTTCTTACGCGCTCAAGAACTGCTTGGTCTCTCATCCGGCGCCATCCGAGCTACAGTCTTAATCGAGACCATTATGGCAGCTTTCGAGATGGAAGAAATTTTATTTGAGTTGCGCGAACATTCGGCCGGGTTGAATGCCGGTCGTTGGGATTATATGTTTAGCATCATTAAAAAGTTTCGTAACCAACCTGACTTCTTTTTCCCAGATCGAGGACAGGTGACCATGATCGCGCCGTTCATGCTTGCGTACACCGAGTTGCTCGTGCGAACCTGCCATAAACGCGGCGCGCATGCGATCGGCGGCATGGCAGCTTACATCCCAAGCAGGAAAGATCCGCTCATCAACGATATTGCCCTCTCTAAAGTACGGGAGGACAAGCTGCGAGAATCCAGGGATGGCTTTGACGGGACGTGGGTTGCCCATCCGGACCTGGTTCCGATTGCAATGGGTGTTTTTGAAGAGTTCCTCGGTCCTCAATCCCATCAAAAAGATCGCTTGCGCGAGGAAGTACACGTAACAGCGGGCGAGCTGCTTGACTTTCGATTGCCGGGTACGGAGATCACTGAAGCAGGCCTGCGGCTCAATATCAATGTTGCCCTCCAATACATCGAGTCCTGGTTACAGGGCAGCGGTGCTGTCGCCATTTTTAATTTGATGGAAGATACTGCTACCGCTGAAATCTCTAGAGCGCAAGTCTGGCAGTGGATGCACAGCCCGATAGCCGCTTTGAATGATGGGCGTAAGATCACAACAGCTCTTTTTCACACACTATTACCCGAGGAATTAGAGAAAATCAAGAATTTATTCGGAGAAGTGCGCTACCAATCCGGAAAGTTTGATTTAGCCGCTCAGATATTCGACCAACTTGTAACAAATAACCAATTTATTGACTTTCTAACCTCAGTTACTTATCCTTATCTGGATTAATTCGCGAGTGGAGGTTGGCTGATGTATACAGATCAAGACGTTCAAGCCTTATCGCAGGAATGGTCTGCTGATCCGCGCTGGAAAGGCATTGTGCGTGATCATACAGCTCGGGATGTCGTTCGATTGCGCGGTTCTATCAAACTTGACTACACGCTCGCCCGGTTGGGGGCCGAGAAATTGTGGCATTTATTAGAATCCCAGCCTTTCGTGCGCACCCTGGGAGCAGTGACTGGCAACCAGGCAGTTCAGATGGTTCAGGCCGGCTTGCAATCGATCTATGTCAGCGGCTGGCAAGTCGCAGGCGATAACAATGATGCCGGCCAAACCTATCCAGACCAAAGTTTATATCCGGTGTTGAGTGTCCCGCACCTGATCACACGGATTAACAATGCCTTGCTGCGCTCGGATCAAATCCAGCACATGGAAAACGCGCCTGATGGGCTAGACTGGTTAGCGCCTATTATCGCAGATGCAGAAGCCGGTTTCGGAGGTCCGTTAAATGCTTTCGAATTAATTAAAGCAATGATCGCAGCCGGCGCATCTGCGATCCACCTTGAGGATCAATTGTCATCCCTAAAAAAATGCGGCCACATGGGTGGAAAAGTACTTGTTCCAGCGAATACCTTTGTGCAAAAATTAATCATGGCGCGCTTGGCAGCAGATATCATGGATGTGCCAACATTGTTGATCGCCCGTACAGATGCGGAATCAGGCAGTCTGATTCGGTCCGACTCAGATCCAGTAGACCAACCATTTTTGACGGGCGAGCGTTCGTTTGAGGGTTATTTTTATACCAATTGCGGCGTTGATTATGCCATTGCGCGCGGCCTGACCTTTGCGCCTTATGTAGACATGGTATGGTGCGAAACAACCCGACCCGACCTGGGAGAAGCACGTGAGTTTGCCGCGGGCATCCACGAAAAATACCCAGGAAAATGGCTGGCTTATAACTGCTCACCATCTTTCAATTGGAGGCGTAATCTCGCCGACAATACAATTGCGACTTTCCAGGAGAAGCTCGGCGAATTGGGCTATAAATTCCAATTTGTCACTTTAGCTGGTTTCCATACCCTTAACGCGAGCATTTTTCAGCTTGCCAATGAATATAATACCGAAGGTATGGCCGCTTACTCACGCTTTCAACAACACGAATTTGACCTGGAACATCGCTATGGTTATAAAGCAATCAAACATCAGAGTTTCGTCGGCGCAGGTTACTTCGACGAGGTCCTGATGGCAGCCACAAGAAATCAGTCGACTACTGCAGCGATGAAAGGATCAACTGAGGAGGAGCAGTTTATTGAAGATCGATACAATGAAGATATCGTCCCCCTTTAGCTTTCTAAAGTATTCGTTAGCTTGCTTCTTGCCCAAGTAGACCCATCTGAGAGGCTTTACTGACCGCCTCAGCCCGGTTTGCTGACTCAAGTTTCTCCAAGATATGCCGGACGTGGGTCTTGACCGTATTTTCAGAGATAAATAATTCCGCAGCAATTTGAGTCGTGGTTAATCCTTGCGCCAAACAATTTAACACTTCCATTTCACGACCGCTGAGGTAATTATCTGCAGGACCAGTTGGTTCGGCGCTGACCACTCGGAAAACTTGACGCGTTACCTGAGGAGATAGTATCGACATCCCTTGATTAACGAATAGTATGGCTTTGCGAAGTTCGTCTGGTTCGGCGTTTTTTAACAGATATCCATCCGCCCCTGCTGAGATCGCGCCGAACAGGTCTTCTTCACTTTTTGAAATCGTCAGCATGATAATTTTCGGAGATTCGCCTCTATGTAAAACACGCACAGTCTCAACACCGCCAATGCCGGGCATATTTACATCCAATAAAACCACATCCGGCTTTACCTTACGAATAATCTCCAAAGCGCTGGCTCCATCATTCGCCTCACCCACCACTTGAAATTCTGAAATTTCATTCAATAAGTTAATCAGACCAGCACGAAACAAAGAGTGGTCATCGACTACCACAATGCGAATTTTGGTCATTGCAGCGTCTCCTGCATATGGGATGAACGATTTGGCAGACGGATATGGACGATTGTCCCTTCGCCCGGCCGGCTAATCACCTGGAAATCAGCGCCGATTAAATCGGCTCGCTCGCGCATACCGTGCAATCCATGCTTCGATGGCCCATTTACATCCTCAGGGGAAAAACCCATACCGTCGTCCTTAATTTCAAGCCACATATCGCCATCTTTATCGAAACAATCGATCCAAACATGGGTTGCATGGGCATGTTTTCGCACATTATTCAACGCTTCTTGAACGATACGCATAAGCTGTGCATGAATTTCTGGAGCAAGATTCGAGTTCGTCTCGACACGACGGAGAGTAACAGACAATCCGCTAAGCTCTTGAAGTTCGGAAATCGATTCTCCTAGCCAACTTTTCAATCCTTGCGGCCCTAACCCGATCCGCAGATCATCAATCGCCTGGCGGGCATCCTGATAGGCATCGCTTATGGTCGTGTACAATAAATTGACTGCAATCTGAGCTTGTTCGTAATCGTGGCGGGTTATAAAATTACTTAATTGAGCAGCCTGTAATTTAAGAAATCCAAGCGTTTGAGCCAGGCCATCGTGGATTTCACGGGCCAAACGTTTACGTTCTTCTATCATCGATTGGTATTCGATCTCTGCCGCCATATTTGTGTTTTGAATGAACAAGGTGATCTGCCCGGCAAGCGTTTGAAGCAAAGACATCTGGCGTTGGCCGAAACTCTGCGGTAATCGACTTCCAATCAAGATTGCACCCAAGACTTCTCTCTCTGGACCGAGAAGTGGAGCGGCTAGAAAGGAATACATCCTACCTTTGGGCGAGATTTCCCCACCGACATCGCCTAAAGTAATCGGCTTTCCTGATTCGAGCACCCCCAGAATTATGCCTTCGACAAATCGGCTCAACGGCTCGGGGATTTCGCCTAGCGATAATTTAGTCGCGTTTAAATTACCAACTTGTTGCTTCACGAATAACAGGCTGGCATCACATTCAAGGGTTTGATGAACGCTCTCCAATAAGCTTGCTAAGGGCACGCGTAGATCCGCTTTTTGGCGGATTAGCTGCATTTGGCGTAACGCTGCCAATTCGCGCTGACGAAGACGTACGCGCTCCATTGCCAGGGCCGCCTGGTCAACCAAAGCACCTATAAAAGCCTGCATCACGCTATCCAATGGTCTTGAATCTACCAAAAACAAATTCAGCACCCCGAATTCGCGATCCGCATGGCGCAAGGGCAGGCAATAAACGCTTTGAGAATTTGAGAACGGTCCTCCGATAAACGGACAAGTTGCCGCCAGGAGAGCATTCTTATCACATGCCTGGCAGCGTTCGCGCACCGCAGGCGTTGCCAGATATTCGAGCCACAGTTCGCTCGCGGTTTGGGGCAGATCGCCATAACTGCTGGCAGCCATCGGTTGCCCATGTTCATCCAGCGGGACGAAGGACGCGCCAGCGATTCCGACCAAGTCAACCGCGTATTTAATTAGTAGATTGACCACCTGGGTTTCATCGGTTGTGTCCTCTAATTTCTGTCCCACTCGAAAGATAGCCTCAATTCGCTGATAGGCATTACGAACTTGTTGTTCGCTTTCTAACAATTTCAATTGAAGCTTCTCGCGCTGGTCGTAAAGGTCCCCCACTCGATTGAACACCATGAAGACCAGCAACAAACCTAAAATCACCGTCGAGCCAAGTAATATTTGACTCCAACGAGGCGAATTGCGAACAAACGGTGGTAGATAGAGTAAATAAGCCAGGCAGATCAAAAAAATAATGCCCAAGATCGCCCACGGGAAAATACGCGATCGAAGGATTTTTTGGACTTTCGAGGAGAACGCATTCACAAAGCGATTTTACCCGATAACCAGCATTGGAATCATCAGAAATTCTAGCCTTAGCATATTTATAGAAAGGAAAACCTATCCTCCAAGCATTCGTATATATGAAATGACCTGCCAGATCTGATCTTCTTTTAGAATGCTTTTCCAGGC
>JAYRNN010000014.1:0-11420 GCA_041912175.1 Anaerolineales bacterium
AAAGTTACCTGAATCGGTTCTTTATCGTACCCAAGAAGGAGAAAGAGGCAGTCCGCGGGATGGTAAAGAACCTTTCCATTCGCGTTGCAAACGTCGGGCAGCCGATCACCAGCTTAAGCGGCGGTAACCAGCAGAAGTGCGTGGTTGCCAAGGCCCTGCTTACCTCACCCAAGGTGCTGATGCTCGATGAACCTACACGCGGCATCGATGTGGGCGCAAAATCAGAAATCTTTGAAATCACCAGCCGTCTGGCAAAAGAAGGCTACGGCGTGATCTTTATTTCTACCGAGCTGAAAGAAGTCCTGGCGATGTCCGACCGCATTTTGGTAATGTCAAAAGGCGCCATCACCGGAGAATTTAACCGCGAAGAAGCCACAGAAGAAAAATTAGTCGCCGCATCGGCAATCGGTCATGGACTAGCCAGCGCAGTAAATAATCACGGAGGAAAAAACAATAATGGACACAACTAATGCGATCACCACCAAAAAGACCCGCCGGCTTACACGGACGAGCGTATTGCAATTCTTGCTGCGCGGCCGGGCTTTTATAGCCCTGATCCTGGTCGTCGTATACTTTTCTGCGACGCTTTGGCCGCAGTTTCTCAGCGCCGAAAATATTCAGATCGTATCAAAGCACGTTGCTCAAAATGCATTACTTGCCATCGGTATGACATTCGTGATCTTGACGGGCGGCATCGATCTATCAGTGGGTTCGATCGTTGGTTTTACGGCTATGGTCGCAGGCATGCTGATCAACAAAGGCATCGCCATTCCTTCTGCCGGAATTATTATTTACCCCCACACCTGGATGATCCTGGTAATCTCGATTGTCATCGCCACCCTGCTGGGTACGATTAATGGCTTGATCATCACCAGGTTTAACGTGGCGCCATTCATTGCTACCCTTGGTATGATGTATGTGGCGCGCGGTTTCGCTGGCCTTCTAAATAATGGCTATACCTTTGCAAACCTGGTCGGTCGGCCTGAATTGGGCAACACTGGCTTCGAAAAGCTAGGCGCAGGAGAGTTCCTGGGGATCAATTACTCAATTTGGATCATGGTGATATTCGCCATTATTGCCTGGTTCGTCACCACGCGCACGCCTTTTGGCCGGCATGTTTACGCTATCGGCGGCAATGAACGCTCTGCTGAATTGTCTGGCGTGCGCATCAAACGCACCAAGGTATTCGTCTACGCGATCAGCGGTTTCTTCTGCGCCTTCGTCGGCTTAATAATCGCTTCTCAGCTCGTTGCTGCTCACCCGGCTACCGGCAACACCTTCGAGTTAAACGCCATTGCAGCCGTTGTCCTGGGCGGCACTTCCCTCGCCGGTGGACGCGGTGGTATCGGCGGCACGATCATCGGCGCATTTGTGATCGGCGTCCTGGGCGACGGCCTGGTGATGTCCAATGTCTCCTCTTTCTGGCAAATGGTCATCAAAGGCACGGTGATCGTCCTGGCAGTCATCATCGACCAGGCGCAAGCTCGTATGCAGGAACGTATTGCTCTGCAACAGCAACAAGAGATGAAATAATCATTGCGAGTGAAGCGACGCATTCTAAGGAGGTACTATCGGAAAAGTCTGCCCTATTTTTGAATGTTGGCCGAACCTTTGATTTACGAACAACCGAATTACCTAATCATATCAAGGAGAGAAAAATGTCTAGTAAGAAAACCTTTACCATTTTCAGCCTGATCCTGGTCTTCGCCATGATGATCAGCGCCTGCGCCCAGGCCACCCAGGCTCCAGCGACGCAAGCTACCGAAGCCCCCGCAGCCGCGCCAGCAGCCGAAACCGGACAGAAGATGATGTGCGTGATCGTCCCCCCGGTCGAGAACCCCTTCTTTGGCGCCATGCAGGAAATCGCCGCCAACAAAGCTGAAGAGCTTGGTTACACCACCCTGCGCCTGAACCACAATGACGACGCCAACAAGCAGATGGAGCTCTTCGAGAGCTGCATCGCGCAGAAGGCCTCTGCCATCATCCTGGACAACGCTGGCGCTGACGCCACCGTAGCCGCAGTGCAAAAAGCCAAGGATGCCGGCATCCCCACCTTCCTGGTCGATCGTGAGATCACCGCTGAAGGCGTAGCCGTGGCCCAGATCGTCTCCAACAATTACCAGGGCGCCACGATCCTGGCTGAGTACTTCGCCCAACTGATGGGCGAGACTGGCGATTACGTCGAGCTGACCGGCCGCGATACTGACACCAACGCACATGTCCGCTCCCAGGGTTACCACGACGTGCTCGACCAACTGCCCAACATGAAGATGGTTGCTCAACAGACCGCCAACTGGTCACAGACCGAAGCCCTGACTGTCATGGAATCCATCCTGCAGGCCAACCCTAACATCAAGGGTGTAATCGCAGGCAATGACACCATGGCTCTCGGCGCCCAGGCCGCCCTGATCGCCGCTGGCAAGCCCGAAGTCATCGTAGTCGGTTTTGATGGCAGCGACGACGCGATCCAGTCGATCGGGAAAGGCGAGTTGAAAGCCACCTCCTTGCAGCCCGTGGCCGAAATGGCCCAGCAGGCGGTTATCCAGGCTGATTATTTCATCAAGAATGGTCAAGCCCAAAAACCCGAGAAGCAGTCCATCGACATGGTTCTGATTAACGTTGACAATTTCTGTCAATACAAAACCTTCGCGCCTACCGGTACTACCGAGGCGTGCCCGAAACCTTAAACAATCATTTCTATCGAGCCGCTGTGGAAGAACACAGCGGCTCGATAGGAGGGAGAAGGTGATGGCTAAAATCGTTGTGGTTGGAAGTTTCAATATGGACCTGGTCGTGCGTATGCCTCTTATACCCAGGCCAGGCGAAACTCTGCTCGGAGGGGTGTTCGCCACGTTTCCGGGCGGCAAAGGCTCAAACCAGGCCGTAGCTGCTGCTCGCCTGGGCGGTGAAATAACCATGATTGGCCGCGTTGGCGCAGATGCTTTTGGAGATCAGATGCTGGCCATGGCTCGCAAAGAGGGCATCGATACGCGTTTCGTGGGCATCGACCCTCAGGTTGCCACCGGCGTCGCCTTGATCCAGGTGGACGCCCAGGGGCAGAACAGCATTGCCGTCGCTTCCGGCGCCAATTTCACCTTGACTGCCCGGCAAGTGATCGATGCTTGGAACCAAATCGGTCCGATCGATCTTTTGGTGATGCCGCTCGAAACACCCATGGAAACCATCCTGACCGCGGCTGAGTTGGCTCAGAAATTTGGGGCGCGCGTATTACTAAACCCCGCCCCAGCTCAAAAACTTTCACCTGAGTTACTCAAAAATGTGGACTACTTGATCCCTAATGAATACGAAGCAGCCTTGATGACAGGGATCGAAATCCGATCCATTCAAGACGCCCGCCAGGCCGCAGAGCGTTTACTAAGAGGCGGCCCGCGTAATGTCATTATCACCCTGGGCAACCGGGGTGCTTTAATCGCAGAGCAGACCCAAACAGAAATTGTCTTTACACAGACAGCAGCCTTTTCTGTAAAGGCAGTGGACACCACAGCCGCAGGGGATGGCTTTGTTGGCGCTCTTGCTGTTGCTTTGGGTGAAGGGCTTCCCCTGCCAGAAGCGGCCCGTTTTGCCAGCGCTGCAGCGGCCATATCCGTCACACGTCTTGGCGCTCAGCCCTCCCTGCCCACCCGCGCCGAAGTCGATGAATTTATTCACGGAATTAGCATACCCTAAAGGTAGAGAATATGAAAAAAATCGGAATTATCAACGCTCCAATTTCATCCGTGATTGCCCACCTGGAGCACAGCGATACCCTCACCGTTGCTGATGCCGGCCTGCCTACACCCGAGACTACCGAACGTATCGACCTGGCCTTAAAACCGGGGGTCCCGGGCTTTCTCGAGACGCTCGAGGTAGTCCTGCAAGAAATGTATGTCGAAAAAGCCTATGTATCCGAACCAATCCTGACGGTCAGCCCACACATTTATAAAGGCATCCAAAAATTATTGGGCGATGTCCCTATTGAAACCGTGCCGCATGTCGAGTTTAAGAAAATGACTGCGCAGAGCAAGGCCATCATCCGCACGGCAGAGTTCACCCCGTATTCGCTGGTCATTTTAGTCGCAGGGGCATGGGGATTCAAGTTATAGAGCCCCGTGAATTGGCATTTGCGAATTACGAATGGCAGATAAGTGATTAATGATCGGATTATCCGAGCATGGAAAGCAAATTTACCTGAAATCCTGAAACAGAACACGTTTTATTACTGAAGGGAGTATATATGATGAAAAAATTTACCATGGGAGTAATCTTTGGCAATCGGGATTTTTTCCCGGACGTACTGGTTACCGAAGCACGCGCTGATATCGAAAAGCTTTTCGCTGAAATGGACATACGCGGCCTTTGGTTGGGCGAGGAAGAAACCAAACTCGGATCCATCGAAACCTATTCAGATGCACGCAAGTGCGCCGACTTATTCCAGGCGCATCGACGCGAGATCGATGGCATCCTGGTGTGTCTACCCAACTTCGGCGATGAGAAAGGTGTTGCCGAGACTCTCAAACACGCCGAGCTCAGCGTACCTGTGCTGGTGCAGGCATACCCTGACAATCTGAACGCCTTCAACGTCGAACGCAGGCGAGATGCTTTTTGCGGAAAAATGTCGGTCTGCAACAACCTGCGCCAATACGGCTTTGATTACAGCCTGACGGAGCTACACACCTGCCACCCGCTTGACGATGGTTTCAAACAAGACCTCCGCAACTTTATGGGCGTCTGCCGGGTAGTGAATGGCATGCGCAACGCTCGCTTGGGGGCTGTAGGCGCTCGACCAAATGCCTTCAACACTACTCGTTACAGCGAAAAGTTGCTTCAATCTGTCGGTATCTCTGTCCAGACAGTGGATCTATCCGAGCTACTCGGGGTTACCAGCCGCCTGAAAGATGACGACGTAGCCGTCAAAGCGCGCCTGGATTCAATTCGCGCCTACCTGCCATCCAATGGCGTGCCATCAGAATCCATCTTACGCATGGCCAAATTCGGCGTCTCTCTGACCCGCTGGATGGAGGAGCTCGATATCCAGGCGACTGCACTACAGTGCTGGAATTCTATCCAAAAGAACTATGGTATCAATGTGTGCACTTTGATGAGTATGATGAGCGATCAATTAATGCCCAGCGCATGCGAGGTAGATATCACAGGCGTGGCTTCCATGTATGCCTTACAGCTCGCTACGAACCAACCTGCCGCCCTGGTGGATTGGAATAACAACTATGCCAGCGACCCAGATAAGTGTGTGCTCTTCCACTGCGGTAACTTCGCTAAAACATTCTTCACAGAGGCGCACATTGCCTATGCAGACATCCTGGCCACTACCCTGGGAAAAGAGAATACCTACGGAGCGATCAATGGGCGTGTCCCGGCTGGCCCGATGAGCTTTGCGCGGATTTCCACTGACGATACCGAAGGCATTATCCGCGCCTACGTTGGCGATGGCCGCTTTACAGATGATCCGTTATCCACGTTTGGCAGCAGAGCGGTAATCGAAGTTCCCGATCTACAGTATCTGCTGAAATTTATTTGCCGAAATGGCTTCGAACACCACACCGCGATGGCTGCAGCGCCATCAGCGGATATCCTGGCCGAAGCCTTCGAGACGTATTTTGGATGGGACGTTTACCATCATTAACCGACCAGGGGCGTAAGCCAAACGGGCCTCCGCTTGGCTTATGCCCCTTAACAAGATCGGACATGAACCATGACCCGCACAGATGAGTTGCGCCTGATCTCCAAAGTCGCTCGCCTGTATTATGAGCATGGCCTCCAGCAGGCGGAAATCGGCGATTTATTATCTCTCTCACAGGCTACCGTTTCGAGGCTGATTAAGCGCGCCCATGAAGAGAAAATCGTTCACACGAATGTGACCACGCCTAATGGCGTATTCTCCGACCTTGAAGAAAACCTGGTGAAAACCTATGGGATAAAGGATGCCATCGTAGCCGATGCTGCGATCGATGACGATGAGGTAGCGCTGCGCGATATTGGCGCTGCGGCAGCCTTCTACCTGGAAAATTCCATCCGCAACCAAGAGGTAATTGGAATCTCATCCTGGAGCGCTACGTTGCTGGCCACGGTGGAATCCATGCACACCGTTCCGCATGTTAAAGGCGTCAAGGTCGTACAGATTCTGGGTGGGGTCGGGAGCCCTACCGCCGAGACTTATGCCACACGCCTGGTTGGCCGTCTGGCGCAGTTGTTGCATGGCGAGTCGGTCTTTTTACCCGCTCCAGGGGTGCTTGGTTCCGAAGGCGCCCGCAAGGCGCTCCTGGAAGACCCCTTTATCCTCGAATCGATGAAGTATTTTAATCAGATCAGCCTGGCTTTAGTGGGTATTGGCGAAATCAAACCATCCTCATTATTAGCTACAAGTGGGAATGTTTTTACAATGGATGAATTGTCTGGCTTGAGCCAGAGCGGTGCAGTAGGAGATATCCTGGTGCGCTTTTTTGATCAGGACGGAATACCTATCGAATCAGACCTGGATGAGCGTGTTATTGGCATGGACCTGGACCAATTGAAGCGTGTGCGTCGCTCGATCGGCATTGCTGGCGGCAAGCGCAAGGTGGAAGCAATTCGAGGCGCATTGCGTGGCAAATTGATCAACCGCCTAATCACCGACCAGTACACCGCCCAGCGTTTGCTCGATTTTTAAGCTGATAATTTCATACGGCCGATAAGTCAAATGGACGCGCCTGTCCTCCACAACAAGAGGTGATATCTCTTCCTCAAGCAAATTTACTCGCCACGCTGCCTTCACCGGAAAGGCGCAATGCAGCCAGGCGCTGCCCCGGGTACGTTGGCTTTCATAGAGACGAACGATGACCCCATGGCTATCTTCGGAACGTTTGATCGTCTCTATCACCAAGGCAGGGTCATCTACGCGAAACAAAGATATCCCGCAGTATTGCTGTGACAGTTGGCTGGGGGCGCCAGGGTGTTCTTCGCCAACCCCGCCAGGTCCTGGCCAGGTAATCCATGGGTCGTTCAAAGCGTAGGCCTCGGCAATAATTCGTTCATCCCATGCGCCACTGTGCGGCAGCAGGCTATACGTAAAATTGTGCACGCCCTGGTCGGCCAGCGGATCCGGATTGGTCGGGCTGCGCAGTAAGGTCAGCCGAAGGATATTCCCCTGGATATCGTGCCCGTATCTGCCATTGTTCAGCAGGCTGACGCCATAACCACCTTCACTCAGGTCCACCCACTTCTGTGCGACCGTCTCAAAGCGCGCCCAATCCCAACTGGTGTTACGATGGGTGGGACGCTCGACGTTACCCCATTGGATCTCGTAAGTGGCCACGGGCGATAAGATATCGACCGGGAAGGCAACTTTAAGCAAAATATGACGCTCACGCCAGTCAACGGTGGTTTCGAAATCCAGGCGCAGGCTATTCTGCGTCAAGGAAATTCGTTGGGTGATGGCGCTGCTCAGGATCGTGCGTTTGATTTCCAGCATAACCCGATATGGGCCGCTCTCGATCACGCGCAAACTGGTAGCCGGCCTTGCCAGCCACATTTTATCTTCATAATGAATATCAATGTCCCATGCGTCCCAGTCATTCGGTCGATCTTCGAATGCCTGGAAAATGTTGGCAGCTCCCCCGGATGGCAGGATTTCTCGCCGGGCTGTTTTGTCAAACAAGCGGATCAGATTGCCTTCTAGGGAGAATTCGATCTGCAGCAAGGAATTCTCCAAGATGGCAATCCCTTCACCTCCCCTTTCCCTGATCGACGCTCCTACAGGCAGAAGGGTTGGGTTGCCTTCAACCGCCGCCAACGGGAGAATCGAATAAGGCGGCGCTTCACCGACCCCTACGAGGAACCCATTATTCACCTCTTGGACCTGCGCGCCTGGGGGTAATATTAGCTTTGAATCAACAAAAACGTTTCCTTGCCGGGTGAAGCTCGTTGGATTGGCTACCAAGACATTCATCCCAAACACCCTGGAGATCGCTTCTAAGGCTTTATCCCGGACTCGTTCCCCAAGCTGGCGAACCCGCGCATATTGAGCTTGCGATTCGGCATATACCGCGCCGATGCTGCTGCCGGGAATAATATCGTGGAACTGGTTCAAGCAGACCATCTCCCAGGCCTGACGCAGATCCGTAGCCGGGTAAGAATAACCCGGATCGAGCAACGCGGCAAAGGTCGCCAGGAATTCAGCATCGTGCAGCAAAAACTCACTCCGCCGATTGGCAAGTTTATTCAGAGATTGGGTGGTGTACGTACCACGATGCAGCTCCAGGTACAACTCGCCGTTCCAAACTGGGAGGTCATCACCCACCGCAGCTTCGACCTCCTGGAAGAAGGCTCCCACACTACCTTGACGGACACACGGTGTACCTGGAAACCATCGCATACTGGAGAGATTTTCAATCATTTGGGCGGTAGGCCCTCCACCGCCATCGCCAAATCCGTAAGCCATAAACAATGGCTGGCGTAGCTCTTTCTGCTGGAAGTTTTCCCAGGCGCCGATCACCTCTGCCGGGGAGGCCATGGCATTATAGGTACTGGCATATGAACCTGGATCAGGAGCGGTGGAAAAATGTGTGAGCACGCGCGTTCCATCCAGTCCTTGCCACCAGAAAGTATCATAAGGCAGGCGGTTGTACTGGTTCCACCCAATTTTAATTGTGAAGAAATATTTCAGGCCGGCTTCCCGAATGAGTTGAGGCAGGTTCCAGGCGTAACCAAATACATCCGGTAGCCACAAAACGGGCGACTCGGCCAGTTCACCGAAATACGTTCGGAAAAAATTTCTTCCGAGCAGGAACTGGCGCGCCAGAGACTCAGCGCCGCTCAAGTTGCAATCCGCTTCTACCCACATGCCGCCGGTCGGCTCCCATCGACCTTGCGCCACCCGGTCCTGAATGGAGCGAAATAACTCGGGATAATCCTGGCGTATGAATTCATAAAGTTGCGGCTGGCTCTGGGTGAAATGAAAATCAGGGTACTGTTCCATCAAGCGCAAGACATTGTGAAACGTGCGTCCAGCTTTACGACGCGTCTGGCCCAGGGTCCACAACCAGGCAACATCGATGTGTGCATGCCCACTGGCAACCAGCGCCACCGGCATGGGCTCGCCAGCTTGTTCGATGCCTTCCTGAAGGGTCAGGCTCGCCCGCCACACCGATTGATGTAAATTCTCGTCGAGCGGCTCACGGGTATCCAGGTCTTTGAAAGCTGCATCCAGCGCGGTTAACAGCGCATCTTTAGCTGGGTGATCCCGATCCAGTTTTTCAGCGACGCCCAAAGCCAGACGAGCGATTGTGATAAAGTTCCGCAGCGCCTGGTCGATTTGGATCAGGTAGCAAGTACCCATGCGCAGCCTGCCAGGACGTGGATTAACGGCGTCACCGCCCAGGCCAGTCCAACCATGTAAAGCCAGGCTGTGTTTCTGGCCGTCTAGGGGTACATCAACCGGCAACAGGACCTCCTGATGATTACGGTCACACGCGGCATAGGGAACCCCATCCAGGTAGACCAGGGCTTCTGGATGACAGAAATCGCCCGCCTCGCCTAGCGGAAGAAACAAGGCATACGGCATTAAGCTTGAGGGCATCGACCTGGCAGCCGGTTTCACCAGCGGCAAGAAGGTCGTGCGCAAGATAAAATCGCTCTGCCACTCGCCCCACTCATCCCCCGGAAAGATGATTGGCCAGGCTGAGTCGTCAAATTGCACCTCTACTGGAGGCATCGCAGCCGGCGAATCGAGCTTTTGATAGCGGAAGGGTTGGATGGGCAGGAGTTGGCGGTGAACCAACGATTCAATCAACTGCAATCGCAAGGACACTTTTCGTGCAGTAAAGTAAATCTGATGATGCATACAACTTCCGACGGAAATCTTCAGCCTGGTTTAAGCCAGGAAGATACCCAGCACGAAAGGCAGAATGGCGATTAAGCCCATCAAAGGATTGCCGCGCCGTGAGCGATTCTGGTTATCCCAGTTAAACAAATACAATGCGAGGGCTAATGAGATCAGGATACTGCTAATCAAGACCAGCAGGCTCACCACCGGGTCGAGGATCGTCTCCATCCCGTAGGCATAGTGCTGAATGACCGTCATTCCGTAAGTCGTGGGGAAAAGGCCAGAGATCGCTCGCAACCCCTCTGGCAGCGCCTCCAGGGGCACCATCATGTTGCCCACCAAAATGGAGGGCAAGTAAATCGCCTGCGCTAGCAGGACCGTCGCACGTGTGCCGCCAGAAACCACGGCAATCAAAGCGCCCAGTGCACCCATTGTGACAATCGAGAGTAAACCGCTCCACGCAAGCGCCCCCCAATTGGTTGGGTTCAGTCCGCCAAACAGCGGCGCGCCGGTCAGAGCAATGATGATGCAGACGATGATGGAATGGAAGATCGTTGTCACCACCGGCGCCATCAAGATCGATAATGCTGGAACGCCATTGATCTTAAAACTGCGATAGACTCCCGCCTCCCGCAACTCAACCAGGGGGCTGGGCATGCCAAGCAAAGCGGTTGACATCGCGGTAAACAAGATCATGACCGGGATCAAAATCTCGCCGAAAGTGGGGTTTATTTTTACCATGACGGCGCCCATCATGGCATAAAAGCCCAACGGCAGCAGATAGTTCATCAACATCAGGGAGGGGTTGCGAATTCCCGTTTTGAATTCAAATGCGAAGTGAATGAGAAAAGCAGTCATGGCCTACCTCAAGAATTCGTGATTTCCAGGAAGCGTTCTTCGAGTGAGGGGCGTTCAACGCGTAAATCGATCAATTTGTCTCCGCGTGCGTTAATCGCTTCAATAACCGCCGTTACGGTAGGTCCGGGATCAACCGTGTAATAAATTGTGTACTCTTCCTTTTCCTTACTTTGCCTGACGCCAGGAAATGAAGGCTCATCTTGGCGAAGCAGGTTTTGTTCTGTTCGCACCGAAACCTTGGTATAGCCCTCGCCTGCAGCAGTCAATTCGATGGGGGCGCCGCGAGCTACAACCTGGCCTTTGAGCAGAATTGCCACCCGGTCGGCCATCTTCTCCGCCTCAGCCATATCGTGCGTGGCCAGTAAGATCGTGATGCCCGTCTTGCGCAGCTCATCCATGATGCTGTGTAGTTCGACACGCGAGGCGACATCCAGTCCGGCAGTGGGCTCGTCCAGGATGATCACCGGGGGGTTATGGGCGACAGCCAGAGCCAGGTTCAAGCGACGCTGTTGGCCAATCGAGAGTTGAGCATATTGGGTACGGCGTTTCTCGCCCAGACCCATGCGGTCGACCAAATCATAACGTGGTTTGACGCGGTGGTAGGCGCAGAAGAACTTGATCGCCTCATCCACCGTCATCATGGGCGGCAACCCCGATGACTGGAGCTGCACACCAATCACCCCTGCCAGCCGGCCCGGCTCGTGGTGTGGGTCAACGTCCATGACGCGTAACTTGCCGGCGCTGG
>JAYRNN010000015.1:0-69624 GCA_041912175.1 Anaerolineales bacterium
GAATATAGACATGCGAATGGCAATGATGTTAAGCGATGTTGTGCGCTCGGTGTGGCGAAAGCCGGTCACACGAAAGTATCCCTTTGTAGTGCGACCGGCCCCGGCCAGATTGCGTGGAAAGCTGATCTGGAACCCTGCCAGGTGCACCGGTTGTGCCCTGTGCGCCAAAGATTGCCCATCGGATGCGATTTCCCTGGTGGTAAATGATAAGCAGAGTAAGACTTTTGTAATGCGCTACGATGTAGACCGGTGCACTTTTTGCGCTCAGTGCGTGCAGAACTGCCGTTTTAAATGCATCGACCTGGCGAATGACCAGTGGGAGTTGGCTGCCTTGAGTCGCGAGGATTTTAAGATTTATTATGGACAGCCGGAAAAAATCCAAGAATACCTGTCTTCAACAGAATCATAAAGACACAAAAAACCGCCCAAGCTGGGCGGTTTTTTTGTGTCTATTGAAATTTATTGTAACCGATCTAGTCAGGAATGTAGAGCACCTGGCCAACTTGTAGAACATTGGGGTTGGGGCCGATCGTGGCCTGGTTCGAAAAGTAAATCTTTGAAACGCTATCGCCGTTCATATTTCCATAGAACCGCTGCGCGATTAAGCTCAGGTTATCGCCCGATTGCACAGTGTAGCAAGCCGAGCCAGATTTTAAATTGGTGCGAATGTTCATCTTTGTCTCCTCAAAATAATAGGATGGTCCGTTATTATTGTCGAATTCCAGGTTCTGCCTAAGCAGATGTGCAACTGCCGCTCATATCCGGGAACCAAACTCCATTGACCCAACCTCCGCCGGTGTTATTCGGTGGTACGGTGGGGGGAGGCGTCGTGCCGCCAGTGCAGGTGCCGCTCATGTCTGGGTACCAGATGCCATTCACCCAACCGCCCTGACCGCTACGAATGTCGGAACGAACTGTTAGTTGTGGTACTTTGTTCTGCATTCCTTTTTACTCCTTTCGGTATTGATCAGTGGAGAAAAGGTGGTTTCCCACCCGCGAGATTCTCTTATCTCTCACACAATGCGGATTTTAACATAATCCAGCGGTTCTCACCATGGTCATTTGACTTATTTCATTGGTCTCTCTGGGAACCCCTTGGATCATCATCTGGGATATTAAAAATGGCGACCGAGAAAAGCTCGGCCGCCATTTTTTGATATTAAATATTATTTTTCGCCTTCTTTGGCTGCTGGAGCTGGCGGCGGGCTAGCTGTCTCAGCGGCAGTCGGTTTTGTTTCTGTTTCAGCGGACTTTTCACCTTCAGCAGGTTTTGAGTTTGAACCGGCGCGACCTGCTCCGGATGGGGAGCGGTGGTCGGTGGCGTAAAAACCAGACCCTTTAAACACAATACCCACCGGCGTATATACCTTACGCAGGGTTTTCTTCGAACACTCAGGGCAGCGGGTCAGCGGCGCTTCGCTGAAGGATTGCTGCCGCTCGAACTGCACGCCGCAATTTTCACACCGATAGGTATAGATTGGCATTACACACCTCTTGACTTACCTCAGCAAAGGATGATTATAGCGCGCCAAATCAGACCTGGCAAGGGGTGTTCGTTAAAACCGCGTATGAGTTTTGTAGGAATTTTCTAAGCGGGGTGGTGAGTGCAGAAAAGTAAATACCTGGTGAATACGAAGTAATCAGCGTCAAGAGATATGCAATCAGGGAAGCAGGGACGGAGATAGACTGCCATCCACGTGGTCGCCAGGCTCGAAATTCAACCAGGCAGCCAGGCCAGGCGCAACATCGAGGATCGATAGCGGCGGGATTGTTTTTCCGCCAGATGGGAGATCGGGGCCGGCGGCGATGAAGAATACATGCATTTCGGGTAGAGCGCTGTCATAGCCATGCCCGCCGTTGATGGTTGGTTGTCCGAATACGATCCCTTTGCCGCGCCGATCATCCAGGTTGTAACCCGGAACGGCCTGGGCGAAGATATCCCCCGAATTGGGGTGATCCAGGTGCACCGTTTCCAACTCCTCGCCAACCAGGATGCGTGAAAAAACTGGCTGGCCGGTGTCTGGGTCGCTCAATTGACGCAGGATATCGGCGACCTGCGACTGGACCTGCGGGTATTCTTCTAAGGTGACATTGCCGTCTTTTTCTTCGTCAATGAGATTGATATAGATGTTTACAGAACCGCCTGAAGCAACTGCCAACGCTTTCGAGCGTTTCACATCAACGTAATTGCGTTTGTCCAACCTGAGCAAGCCGGCATTTTGTAGGAGGGTGTTCACATAAACATTTGCGTGTACCGGCGCGATCCCATGATCGGCGGTCAGCACAATATTGGCGCTCTCCAGGTCGATCGGGCGCAGCATGATCTCCAATGCCTGGTCGGCGACGCGCGCGGCGCGCTGCAACGCAGCAGCCGACAGCTCCGAGCTCTGTGCATTGTAGCCGGGTTGGCGAGGATCTGTGATCAGGAAAGTGTGGCCGATCGCGTCAAAGCCGTCTTGCCATGAGAAGAGCAAATCGGGGGTATAGGTTTCATATACCCAGGCGCTCACTTCAGCCATCCAGCGCGATGAGCGTTCCAGCATTTCCAGGTAGTCGTCTGGGGTAATCCAACCATGCTGCAAAGCATAGTCATCTGGCCCGGCCGGGAAGAAACCAAATCGTTGGTTGAGCGCTTGGAGCAAGCTGCGTGGCGCGGCTGTGTTGTGATAGACGCCGGTGTGGTAAAGCGTAATTTCGCTTGAACTGATAGCCTGGATTAAGAAGTCTGCCCCCGCGGTGACGTTGGGCAGCAGGGTCAATGATCCCCATTCGCCCAATTCCAACGCAACTGGATTGTTGCTAACCGCCTGGCGGCCCCCGGCGGCGACGGAGTTCAGCAGGATGGTGTCGTAATTGGCGACCTGGTCATCCGTTGAATCCAGCGCCAGCACCTCAACCTGCGAGACAGAGGGGATGTAGAATGCGCCCTGCAGGGCAGGGCTGTATGTGGAGGGTGCGTTTTGCCAGTCGTCCATAGGCGCTAACTTAATGGTCTCCTGGCGTGAGTAAGCATCTCGTATCCCCAGTCCGACGGTATAATCGGCCATTTGGTTTGGCAAGTTCGGAGTAGCGCCGGCGATAAACAACGCGGCAGTTGTCAGCCCAGCTTGCGAAGCAGTCACCCAAATGGGTTCGCCCTGGTCAAAAGGCTGTTCAAAACCTTGTCGATACCAGTAAAAATCGTCGCTAGAACGATGAAAAGCGTTTGAGACGATCCCGGTATGGTTGGGAGTTGCCCCGCTGATGAGAGCCGTCTGCGCCGGAGCGCTTAACGATGGATCTACACTTTGGGCATATTCAGCTCGCACGCCGCGCTCAGCCAGTTGGCTGAAATGTGGAAGCTGGCCGGCTGCCATAGCCTGGTAGACCAGGTCTGCTTGTCCTGCATCCCACACGATGACCACCGCAACCGGGCGCTTGGGTAAGCTGGCGGCCGGTAAGAGGGTTGGAGTGGGCGATGCCGTGAGTGCGACATGATTTTCTGAGGGTAAAATTACGTTTGCGGTTGGATTTGGCTGCCCGGGGATAGGGGATATTGAAGTTGTGGATGGAACCGGGGATGCCAGAGGCGCGATCGTTGCAGTTGAGTCTGCTGAGATACGACTGCGTAACTGAGGCGTCTGCCCGGCGCAGGAAATCAACAGAAATAGGACGATACTGGCAGCAAGATACCTACGGATTGGCTTTGATGTGGGCATGAGCATCCGGACTCCTCCTGGTATTCCGATCCTGGAGTGATTTTAATATATTTTCAAGGGTACGGGCATAAAAACCAGCACAAAAATGACCATCGCCAAAACGGCTAACGCTTTACGGTTCGTGTCTAAAGTTGTGATCTGATCCAGTGGTTCGGCGTATACACGGCCGATAAAGAACACCAGGACTGCCCACAGCCACCAGCCAGACCAGATAAACCCCAGTAAAAACAATCCGGTTAAGATAAATGGCCACAAAATCCGCGCTTTCCGGCTACCCAACAGGGTATAGATCATATGGCCGCCATCGAGCTGCCCGGCTGGAATCAAGTTAAGCGAGGTGACTAGCAGCCCGGCCCAGCCTGCCCAGGCGATCGGGCTGATCATCACGTCAATCCCGCCGATTGGGGAGGGGGCGCCGGTAAAGAAATAACGCAGCCAATATAAGGCCGGTGACAAATCGCCATAGCTGCTGGGCGTAGGCAGCCATTGCCGGAAGATCAGATATTTCGAAAGCAAGTAGATGATGGAGTTGCCTTCAACCTGGAAGTTACCCGCCGCGCTGATGGGGATCAACTCAACCCTCGATAGCGATAGTCCGTAAAGTAGAACCGGTATGGCCACTACCAGGCCAGCAATTGGCCCGGCAATCCCGATATCGAGCAAGATACGTTTATTTTTGGGCGGTTCTTTCATCCGGATCGCCGCGCCCATCGTACCCAGTGGGCTGATGGGCAGTGGAATAAAATATGGCAGTGTAACTGCAGTTTTATGGAAGCGTCCTGCCAGGTAGTGGCCAAATTCGTGCGCCAGGAGGATGGAGAGCAAGGCGACCGTGAATGGAATTCCGGCGGAGAGGTGTTGGAAAGGTAATAGGAATTGTCCGAGCATATCGTCCGGGATAGGCCCCTGGTACGAATACAACGCTCCTGCATACAAGACGCTCAATACGGTGGCGATAAATAAAATCAGATTGATCCACGGGTTAGATGGGCCAGGGTCGATGGCGCCTTCTATCAATAAAATAACTGCCTGCTCTTTTTCTTTGCGGAACAAGGGTGTAATCGCGTAGGGCTTTAGCGCTGCCGCCAGCTCATCGTATGCCTGGGCAGAGTCGCCATATAACTGGCCGCGGTAACGCAGCAGATAATTCAGCTTCGCATCACCAGCAGTAATATCATCAATCTTTAAATACTGGCTGACAATCTGCGTTAATGTCTCATTCTCATAATCTACCGACATTATGATCCTCTTTTTTGGGGGAACAGGCTGGCTTGTATACTCGATATGTGTTAAAAATCGGCTTTGCCGATTGTATGTAAAGGTGTTTTTGAGGCAGCCCCGCCAAAAAATCTGTACCCTAAATCATATTGAGTAAGAATCAGGCGGGAGTGGATGGGAGTCGAACCCACCACGGCCCGCAACGCGACCCGTCACCGGTTTTGAAGACCGGGGAGCCCACCGGGACCCAACCACTCCCACATCCCGATAAGTATACCATTTCCTATTATTTTTTAAATTGGATGAAAGAATTTTTATGTTGTTTTCTGGAACTCTTCAACGTACGGCAGCCAGGCGCTGACATCCAGACCATGGCTCAGGCGGTCGTAATACGTTCGGGCGATATCCCCTTGTTGTTCCAGGTTAAATTTTTGCAACGTCCAGGCGTCTCGATGGCGTTTCTTCAGGCCATCCTCGCCGTCGAAATTATAGGCGGCTCCTTTTTGGCGAAATTGAGCAGAAAGAGCCAGCCACAAGTAACGCCAGCCTAAATGCTGATATTGCCATGCATGAGTCAGTTCATGAATCAGCCAACCTAGTTTATAATTTTCCGGATGGCCGACAGGAACCGCCTGGTCGAGAAGCCTGATTGGGAAATAACAGTGATTACCCAGCGTGAGCGCGTTGTTCACGTCTGCGGGTGGCATACCCTTCAGCTTGCGCCCTAAGCGGTCCATCGCATTCGTCCAGGATGTACATTCGTGGATGCGTATGTGCGTATAGATCAGGCCCCCGGCAAAGACTTTGCGGGCTTCCGCGATTTCCCAGTCGTACATCGGACGGACAGTTGGTTCACCTGTCGAAGTATCGGCCATAGATTAAATATATCATATTCATCGTATTAAGGAGAAGAAGATGGAAGCAAGTGATTTATTGTCCCGGATCAAGGAAGACAACATTAAATTTCTTTCACTGCAATTTACAGATGTGACCGGAGCGGTGAAAAGTGTTGACATCCCGGCGCATCGTGTCCCACCCGCCCTCGAGGATGGGGTTTGGTTCGATGGGTCCTCAGTGGAAGGTTTTGCCCGTATCCAGGAAAGCGATATGCGCCTGGTCCTGGATCCTGATACCTATGCCGTTCTGCCCTGGAGCCCAGCGGAGCTACGGCGAGCGCGCGTTTTTTGCTATATCTACCAACCAGATGGCAGCCCTTTCCCCGGCGATCCACGCGGCGCGCTGAAGCGTTTGTTGGAAAAAGTCACACAGCGAGGCTGGACTTACAATGTCGGCCCGGAGCCTGAGTTTTTTCTGTTCCGGCGCAATGGGCCATCCAGCATCCATCCGGTGCCGCACGATGTAGGCAGCTATTTCGATTTCTCAGCGAATGATGAAGCTGTGCGGGTGCGCTCCGAATTGATGGATGCATTGCAAGGCATGGGCCTGGAGGTGGAGACGGGTCATCATGAGGTCGCCTTGGGACAGCACGAAATTGACTTCCGCTTCGACGATGCCTTACGCACCGCCGACAAGGTCCTGACGATGAAATACACAGTCAAAGCGATTGCCGCTCAGCATGATTTAATTGCTTCATTCATGCCAAAACCGATTTTTGGCATCAATGGCTCAGGTATGCATTGCCACCAGTCACTGTTCGATTCCGCAGGCGAAAACTTGTTTTTCGACCCGCACGAATCCTACCATCTGTCACATCTGGCCTATGGGTTTATCGCCGGGCAGCTTGCCCATGCGCGCGCCCTGGCGGCAGTGGTAGCGCCCACGATCAATTCCTACAAACGCCTGGTGCCAGGTTATGAAGCTCCGGTATATGTCGGTTGGGCGCAGATTAACCGCTCCGCCTTGATCCGTATCCCGCGTTATACCGAAGGACAGCACAAATCGATGCGCGCTGAGCTGCGGTTTCCCGACCCATCGGCCAATCCCTACCTGGCATTTACCGTCATGCTGGCAGCCGCGCTGGACGGCATCGATAAGGAGCTTCCAGCGCCTGAGCCGCTCAATAACGTCAATGTCTATCACCTGACCCCCGAGGAACGCCAGGCGCTCGGCATCCCGGAACTACCCGGCTCGCTCGCCGAAGCGTTGCGCGAGTTAGAGAAAGATAGCGTGCTGCAAGAGGCGCTTGGCCCCCAGCTTTACGAAGCTTTTGCCCGCGCGAAGTGGGCGGAGATCGAAGAATACCGCATGAAGGTTTCCGATTGGGAAGTTGAGCGCTATTTGGAACAAGCATGATTTTCTACTGGGATGACCCCACACGATGTGCGGCGTCATCCCAGTCAAAGGTGTTTTTATGGAAACTGTGAACCTGGGCAAAGTTAATGTCAGCCGGCTGATGCTCGGCAGCAATCCGTTCAGTGGGTTCTCCCACCAATCGATTGAAACCGACCTGGCGATGAGACGTTACTTCACCACCGAACGTATCAAAGCCACCTTGCGCCAGGCCGAAACCCTGGGCGTCAACACCTTGATTGCTCGTACCGACCATCACGTAATGCGCTTCTTGCTCGAGTATTGGGACGCGGGCGGGAAAATCCAATGGTTCGCCCAAACCTGCCCGGAGGTGGGCGACCATTTAACCTGTGTATCTCGGGCCGTCTCGGGCGGGGCCAAAGCCTGCCACATCCACGGCGGCGTGATGGACTATCTCTACGTGCAGAAAAAATTAGACGAAATACCGCCAGTGATCCGGATGATTCGCGATCAAGGATTGCTGGCGGGCATCGCAGCTCACAATTCGAAGGTGATCGAATGGGCTGAAGAAAACCTGGACGTGGATTACTATCTATGCTCTTACTACAACCCAATCCCGCGCGACGTACATCCGGAACTTGTCCCAGGTTTGGAGGAACACTATCTGGAAACGGACCGCCAGACGATGACCGCGTTGATCCGCGGGCTTTCCCGCCCGGTGGTGCATTATAAGGTGCTGGCTGCCGGAAGAAACGATCCCGCCCAGGCCTTCGAGGTCGTCGCCCGAACTATGCGCCCAGGAGACATGACCTGCATTGGCGTTTATGACCAGGGTCATCCAGACATGCTGCGTGAAGATGTGGCTTTGTTCGAAAGTGCTCTGGCGAGGGCGCTAAGTAGATAGGCGTGGCTCTGGAATAGGGAGGAAAAATGAGCAGCCCAAACACGGTTCGAGCAGCGCAAATTCTGTTCTATACCAACGCCGCGATCTGGTTGATATTTGGCGGTTATACCTTGGTCGCGATGGCCTATCGAGCGGCGAATCAAGGCATTACCATGTGGATTGTGGGAATCCTGATGTTTGGCAACGCCGGCGCAATGCTGCTGGCGGGATTTGGCATCGGCAGACCGCGCCGGCTATTCTTCCTTTTTGCCATTGTCGTGCTGGCGATAAATATCTTCCTGACCTTCACCGATCAATTCGGGATTTTCGATTTTCTTACGCTGCTGGTTGATATCGTGGCGCTGACGCTCTTGGTTCTATCTCGTTCGTGGTACGATAACTCGAAATGAACCAGGCGCTTTTTGGTCAAGCCATTTACGAGAATTGGGCCGGTCATTTTGGCAGCCCTCTGGCGACATTCCAAAGGAGCGGAACCTCGATCCTGCCGCTCGAGAAATACACTGGGGATAAAGTTCTCGTGTTCTGGCATATTGGCATGCATACTTTTGTGCAGCTCGATCCTGACTATACAGAGCAGGTCGAGCGCGTATTAAGTGAGCTTCCAGAGGGGACGGCGCTGGATGGCGACGCCCTGCGCCGGGCCTGGGGGCAGGCTGCCATCGGTTCACATGACCGGGGTTTGGTTTATTATTTATACCCGGAAGAATTACCCGACTATCATCCGCCGATTCCATTTGTTCTACGCCAATTGAGCGCGGCGGATGGTGGGCTGATGCAGGCGCTGCATGGCGCCAATTCGCCAGAAGATGTCGAAGAGGGTTTTGTCGAAGTAAACCACCAGGTTGTTTTTGGCTGTCTGGTGGGGGGACAACTGGTCGCGGCTGCCAGCGGTTACGAGCGCGCTGGGTTTATGGATATTGGCGTCTTGACACACCCGAAGTTTCGCCGGAAAGGCTTAGGCAGAGCGGTGGTCGGCGCGATTTGCGACTGGTCGCAAGGCAATGGTTTCATCGCCCAATACCGCTGCAACGAGCAAAATTTCGCTTCACGGGGCGTCGCTGAGGGGCTGAATTTCAAGCGCTATTTCAGTTCGGAAAGTCTCTGGATGATTTAATGGCGGGTACGTAAGGCGATCGGGTTAAAATCCGTCTCGCGATCATAGTAATCTTCGCCCTCGGCGCGCTTGAGGGCATTAACGGCCCAATACGTCAAAGGTGTGGCCACGATTTCGAACGTCACCTTGAACAGCCATTGCGAGAGGATGGCTGTTCCCATCGCGGCGGGCGGGAAAATGCCCCAGAAGGCGACGGAGATGAACACCAGCGAGTCGGCGCCCTGGCCGATCAGGGTCGAACTGATCGTGCGCAGCCAGAGAAAACGGCCCTGGGTTTTGACCTTCAGGCGGGCCAGCACATATGAGTTCAAGAATTCACCGACCAGGTAGGCCAGGAAAGACGCCAACAGCAGGCGCGGGGTGAATCCCAAGATCGCCTGGTACGCTTGCTGCGCTTCTGCGGGCGTCGCGTATAGTCCGGCGGTCCAGAACGGGGCAGCAGGCAGCAGGCCGGCCAGCCAGATGGCGGCCACGGCCAGCAGGTTGCAGAAGAATCCGGTCCAGATCACCTGGCGAGCGCGCCCGTAGCCATACACTTCGGTTAAGATATCGCCGAAGATATAAGCCACCGGGAACAGGATCACCGCCGCGGGCACGAAGAAAGGCCCGATTTGCACGATTTTTACGGCGATGATGTTCGAGATCAGCAGGGTGGTAACGAATACCGCGGTGATCAAGGTAAAGAAGCGATAAGCCGTCCTAGGCATTCTCGGCGCTCCATTGCGTACGCGCGGCTGGCGTCTTTGTATGTTCCGCTTCGACGGTGATGCCGATCCCGCCGCGGATATTAAAGACCCCGGTTACTTTACACCAGTGCGGATCGAGGGCCTTGACCAGGTCTCCCAATATCTGGTTGACCACGTGTTCGTGGAAGGCGCCCTCATTGCGATACGACCACAGGTACAACTTGAACGATTTAGATTCAACGACGGATTGGTCCGGGACGTATTGGACGCGGATCCTGGCAAAGTCTGGCTGGCCGGTCATCGGGCATAGGCACGTGAATTCCTCAGTTTCCAGGGTCACCCGATAAAAGCGTTCCGGCGAGCGATTGGGAAAAGCTTCCAATCTTTTACTGGGCTCGGCCTGTTTTCCTAACATGCTCAGACCGTCGAGGTCGGATGGTTGGGTAAGCATCGCATAACTCCTTTATTTTTGTAACGTGTACGAGACGTCGCACACATAACACAATGTCATGGTTCTCTGTTCACCAGCCGGCAGAAAGCGCACTCGCCTGGGGCTGTTGTGGACTGCCCGCAACCAGGGCAGACATGCAAAGCTTCTTTTTCATGGTCGGCGTCCGGCGCGAAAAGACCGTTATCTTTGGCGGCCAGGAAGCTCAGGTAAAAGTTGAGCTTCAAACCAGGCTGGTCAGCCTCCATTTTATTTAGGATTTCTTTATAGTAAATCGATTTCGTGCCTTCGGCAAACGGGCATTCATCGTAGATGTATTCAATCCCGCGCAGCAGAGCATAAGCGGCCATTTCACGCTCGTAAAAACGGCACAGCGGCTTGGCCTTGCGCAACATACCCTCCCGGTCGGCTGGGAGCAGCGGCGCCTGGCGAGCCAGGTGGGTGGGCAGCCAGCTCAATGTATTGCCGAACAAGGTGGCGGCTTCGTCATCCAGGTTGTGTCCGGTGACCAGCACATCATAACCACCCTGGCGGGCAAAGCGGTTCATCACATGCCGTTTGGCCAGGCCGCACACCGCGCAGGGCTTGTGCTGCCCACGCGAGCTGTGCGCGGCCAGGCTGGGCACGCTTTCTCCATATTCCTGCTGGATATCGACCACGTGCAGCTTCAAGCTGTGTTGGGCAGCGAATCGTTCGCAGTAGCCCAACGACTCGTCTGAATACCGGTTACCCTCGGCGATGCCGAGGCCAATATATAGTCCATCGACCTGGTAACCCAGGCGCTGCAAGATATCCCACAGGGAGAGCGAGTCTTTGCCGCCAGAAACCGCAGCCAGGATTCGCTCCTGCCGGGTGAACATATGGTATTTATGGATCGCGCGTTCGGTCTGTTCCGGCAGCCAATCCAGGTAATGTTCTTTGCACAGGGCTAGCTTGTGCTGGGCCATGTTAACGGCGGCTTTGCGACCACACTTCCGGCATCTCATGCGTGCATCATCCGCCGGAGATCACGGCCACGAGCTTGATTTGCTCGCCTTCGTGCAGGATTTCGTCTCCGGTGAGCAGATTGCCATCCCGGATGGCCAGCACGGATTCAAATGGCACCCCGGCCATCGCCAGACTGCGGGATAGGCTCATCCCAGGCATCACTTCAAAGGCCTTTTCTCGCAAGACCAATTTAACGACCATGCTTACCTCCAATCGGTCTAAAATTCTACCTTAGAAACGTAAATATTGGGCGGAACTTTTTTTAGATGAAGGCTGGGTCAGGGCAGACTACAAAGAGTGTTTGGCCAGCCGGACCCTCCAATTTATTGTCCTCTTGACAGCCCAGATAATAAGAGACATAATTGGTCAAATTTATGCGGAATTTGTGTTAATTCCGAGTAAATCATTTTCAACCATTCTTGCTTGCGGAGACCATCCATGACGAACATGAAAGCAGTAACGATCCACACATATGGCGGCCCCGACGTCCTCGCCTATGAAGACAGGCCACGCCCAATTCCCGGAGAAGGCGAAGTGCTGATCCGGGTGCATGCCACATCGATTAACCCCTTTGATCTTGCAGTGCGATCAGGTTATATGAACGGCTATTTTAGCTATAGCTTGCCTTTGATCCTGGGGACGGACATATCAGGGACGATCGAAGAGATTGGTCCAGGCGTGACGGGCTTTGCGCGCGGCGACGAGGTTTATACCCGGGCCGGCGTGTTCCGTGATGGCGCATATGCAGAATATGCCCTGGCAGCCGCCACGGACTTGGCGGCCAAACCAAAGTCCCTCGACCATGTTCATTCCGCTGCCATTCCTCACGTAGCGCTGACCGCCTGGCAGGCGCTTTTTGGAGCAGCCAACCTCAGCCAGGGACAAACCGTGCTCGTCCACGCGGCAGCTGGCGGAACCGGGCACATGGCGGTGCAGCTCGCTCACTGGCGGGGAGCAAAAGTGATCGGCACAGCATCCAAAAATATCGACCTCTTGAAAGACCTCGGTGTGGAAGAGGTGATTAATTATGCCACTACCCCCTTCGAAAGCGTCGTACATGGGGTGGACGTTGTATTCGACACGATCGGCGGCGATACCCAACAGCGCTCGTGGTCCGTGCTGAAACCGGGCGGGATACTGGTTTCGATCGTCCAGCCGCCATCCGAAGAAATGGCGGCCGCGCACGGTGTGCGCCAGCAAATGATCGCTACATCGCCTCCCATTCGCGAGACTTTGACCGAGGTAGCCCGGTTGGTGGATGGTGGGCAGATCAAACCGGTGGTTTCGATGGTTCTCCCCCTCCAAGAGGTCCGCAAGGCACATGAGTTGGTTGGAGCAGGCCACGCACGCGGCAAGATTGTTATCCAGGTGAAGCAGTAAAGGTAGATTGATTGGATGAAAATAGGGGCTGTCTAGAAAGCACAGCTGGACAGCCCCCTATTTTGGGGGGGAACCGCTGGTTTCTTAGGGTATTCCATTTGAGAATATATGTTGCAAGATCGCCATGCTGGTGGCATACGTGGCGTCCATTCCATAATAGGACAGGCTGCCGGCGCCCAGATTGCGGCCTTTACTCAATGGGGCATCGGATGCATAGTGGAGGATGCCCAGGTCGAAGGGTAAGCCATACAGGTTGATAATTTCGTTCACCGGATGGCGGGTTGGGCGAAACATTTCGAAGATCGCCGACAGGTACGGGCCGGCTTCCATTTCGATGTCGGTATAACCTTCGCGATAAAACACATCCATATAGCGCGTGGTCTGTAAGAAGGTGCCCTTGACGGTTAATGTTTTCTGATTGTCCAGCACAGTCCCATAGTTAATATACGGAATCACATCTGCGGAACTGAAGCAGTTATGGAACAGGTATGTGTTTTGAGAATGCTCATCGTGCGCCACGCCGGGGATCATTACGTCGCCCACCACGGCGTTCAACGAGGCGGCTTTACCCATCATATATACACCCAGGACCCGTCCAACGTGCTCGGAGACCTCCGTCAAGATGTTATACGCCGCCAACCCCAACGGGTAATCAATATTCAAGATCAAGGCCTGGTTATCGGCCAGCGAGGCGCGCTTCAGGACATGTTGCAGGCGCGGGTCGATAAACTCCGGGTTCAATCGGCTGAGCTCAATCACCTGAGCTTCGACGTCGAACGATTGCGGGCTGGGGATGCGCGTGATCCCGAGCTGGCGCTCCTCATCGCGCTGGCATTCCGCCAGCTTCCCGCCTGCCTTGGTGGAGAGAAATTTCTTTTGGACGTAATATAAAAAGTTTTCCATGCTGGAGGTAGCCCTACCAGCCTGGATATCCTGCCATTCGTTTAATAGCCCTGAATTACTCGGTTGGTGTAAGAAACGGACAAGCTGGTCGGTATGTCGTAGTGCAAAGCCAGATAAAATATTGACCAGACTGTGCGTATTGCTGGATACGAAATATACCGGCCGGTGGGTTATATCTGGGACGATGGATTCGATATGGTTCCACCAGGTGTGTGTGGCGCGCCGGTATTCACTAAGAGAGCCGCTCAATAATTGCACGCGCAAATTCAGCGGCGCGGCGGCAATACGTTCAAGATTGCGGCCAAATTCGTCGCCCCAGATCGCGTAAAGCCGTTCGATATCATCCGCTGGCGTTTCTAAGATTTCATCCAGCTCCGTATATTCCTGAAGGTTTTCGGCGATGTTCTCCAGAGCGGTCGCCGGCGGCAGGCGGCCTAAAAGCTGGTGTAGTTTGTTCCACTCGATTTGGAAGGCGGTCAGGAGAGGGATCAGATCGTCGATATCTGAACGGCTGGCGATGATACAGGCCAGCGCCCCCGTACCATCGTAAAAGCAGCGTCGCCGGCGAGCAGACGCGGATACCTCCTCCCAGGCGCTGATATCGCCAAGCCCGGCCCGCGCAAATACATCGGGGCTTTGTCCCATAATCACCAAATCTACGTACAGCATGCATCTCGGCAGACGAAGCAGGCTGTAAATGAATGCAGCCATGTCCGGCTGCGGCTGGCGGGCGCCGGGGTGCAGCAGCGACTTCATCCCGGCGTGTACTTCTTCCAAGGTACGGATGCGGACTTCGGTGCTGGAGCGCAGCAAGGAATAATAGGTGCGTGTGTAAAGCTCGATCTCTTCCGATTCGGTGGTAGGTACAGTTCTTTCCATAAATTTTCCGCATTTTATGGGGCTGTCCAAATGCTTTTTTTGGACAGCCCCATAAAATAACACCTAGCTTGTCGATTGGGCGGCCTGTTCGATGGCTTGTACAATCTTGTAATAGCCCGTACAGCGACACAGGTTGCCTGTGATGGCCTGTTGGATTTGATTATGAGTAGGATGCGGGCGCTCCTCCAATAACTTGACTGCAGACATGATAAAACCCGGCGTGCAGTAACCGCATTGCACTGCCCCCTGGTCAATAAAAGCCTGCTGGACAGGGTGCAAATGGCCGTTTTGCGCCAGGCCCTCAATGGTCGTGATCCGCGCCCCATGGGCGCGCCCTGCGGGAGCCAGGCAGCTCATCACCGCCGCCCCATCCAGAAAAACGGTGCAAGCGCCACACTCGCCCTCGGCGCAACCTTCTTTAACGCCAATCAGGCCGGCGTCTTCACGCAACAAGCGCAATAGGGTCTTTTCCTGGCCGCCAGTAAAAGTGTATTCTTTGCCGTTGATATTGGTGACGATCGGCATACCCGGCGAGTATGAAGGTTTGCTTTCGTGGGAGACAGAAACCGCCGGGTCGGCATCACCCCATAGCATGACCGGCTGGCTGGGGAAGTTGGCCCGGTCTTCGCCGTTTGCAAGCCTATGCAGACCGCGCGCCACACAAACGCGCACCATTTCGTGGCGGTATTCAGCAGAGCTACGTACATCGCCGATGGGCTGCGCGGCATGGATGGCCAGTTCTGCTGCGTGGGCGATGGTTGTGGATTCCAGCCGGCGTCCTTTTAGATAAATCTCGGCTTCGCGGGCGTGGACGATGGTGGGCGCCACTGCACCCAGGGTGATCACGGCCTGCTCAACGGTTGGGGCGGCTCCCTGGCCTGGTTTATCTCCCGTCAGGCTCAAAATGATGGCCGCATTGACTAGAGAAATAGCCTGGGCGCGGCGCAGCCCTAATTTGATAAATACACCTCGCTGGTAAGCCTTCAAAGCCGGGAAAGAAATATCCACCATAATTTCATCCGGATTCATCATGGTGCGACGCACTCCCGTATAGAAACTGGACAGCGGCAGCAGCCGTTCGCCGCGTGGCGAGAGCAACTTAACGCGCGCGTTGAGCGCCATCAGCGGGGTGATGGTATCGTTGGCCGGCGAGGCGGTGATCAGATTGCCTGCCACAGTGCCGCGGTTTCGGATCTGGGGTGCGCCCACCTCCCAGGCGGCTTGCGCCAACGGGAAACCAAATTCGACTACCAGTTTTGAATCAACACACTGGTTATGCGTCACCAGTGGGCCGAGATGGATCACGCCATGCTCGTCCATGATGATCTGGTCCAGGTCAGGAATGCGGGAAATATCTACCAGTGTATCGATGCCCTTGCGGACGCCGCGCTCTAGCTCCAGGATTAAATCGGTTGCTCCGGCCACGATGCGCGCCTCTTCGCCGCGCTCGGCCAGGATTTGTAAAGCTTGATCAAGACTGGTTACATTGAAGTAGTCATGCCACATACATCACTCCATTGCCCTTAAAATTTTGACCGCATGGGCCGTCCATCGCCTTGGTTGCGGACCATCATGATTTCTGCCAGGATGCTGACTGCAATTTCTTCGGGCGTTTCAGCGTTCAGTTCAAGCCCAATCGGAGAATGGACGCGTTTCAACTTTTCTTCTGGGACGCCGTTTTCCAACATTTGCTTTCGGGCTACAGACCAACGGCGCTGTGAACCGATCACTCCAATATAGACAGCCGGAGCATCCAGCAGCGCTGGCAGCCCCTGTACATCGATATTCGATCCGCGTGTGGTAAGCACCAGGTAGGTCCAGGGTGTGATTTCAAGCTGTGTGGGCAGCTCAGCCATTGGACAGACGAGATAGACATCTGCACCGGGAGTGTTCTGCGGGGTCATGAAATCTGGCCGGTCATCGCAAGCGACCACGTGGAAGCCAAGCCATTTGGCCAGGAATACGACCGCCTTGCCGACGTGCCCGCTGCCGATTACTACCAGGGTTGGTTTTGGGAGAACCGGTTCCACATACACCTCCAATTGGCCACCGCACACGCCCGGGTCGCCGCGGCCTGGATCGACCATCGAATATTCAATCAAGCGTGGCCGGCCATCTGTTATCGCCTGCAACGCCTCTCTAATCACGCGATTCTCCATTTCGCCGCCGCCGATTGTACCGACCAGGCTGCCATCGGGATAAACCAACATTTTGCTCCCCGTATGGCGCGGCGTGGAACCCTGGCTGCGTACAACCGTGCATAAAACCCCGGCCCGGTTGGCAGTCTCTAACTCAGCTAAAGCCTGAAAAACCGTTTTCATGAAAGCAATACTCCCTGGTTAGCAAAAATCATTAACCGGTTAACAAACCTAAGATGACCGGCAGAAGCTGTTTCTTACGCGAGACCACGCCTTCAGCCAGGCGCGTTCCGTCCGGCTGCCTGGGGTAAGGTAATTCGGCCAAAACTGGCGGTTCGTTCACAAACAATAGCCGGCTGGTGTTGTCGACCACATCGGTGACCATCAGCAGTGCAAAATCCAATTTGCGTTGGTTGCGTAATTCATCCAGAGCCATACACAAGTCTTCGAGATGGTCATGAAGTTGCAAAAGATTAGTTACTTCGACCTGGGAGGCGGCAAAGTTGAGACCGCCGGCTTCATATACTTTCAAATCGCTGTTGACAATCTCGGCTGGAGGGCGTGTTTCCAGACCCGCGCCTGAGCGTAAAACTTGCTGGCCAAAGGTTTGCAGCGTCTCGCCCGGCAGAGGGCCGTTTTTGATAAAAGCCCAGCGCGCCAGGCGTTCGGCTGCTCGCCGGTCGCGTGGGGTGGTGGTGGGCGAGGTCAGGATCAGCGTATCTGCCAGCATGCCTGCCAGCAGCATCCCCGCGATGGGTGGGGGGGCGCTTAATCCGGCGTCTTCGATGCGTTCGGTAACCAGAGTGCTGGTGCTGCCTACGATATCGACCGTAAAACGGATCGGGCTATGGGTGGAGATATTTCCCAACCGGTGATGATCGAGTATCTCGAGCAGCTCGGCCTCTTCTAATGATCCAAGCGCCTGACCAGGCTCGTTGTGGTCCACCAGCACCAGTTTGAGTCGCGGGGGGTTCAATACATCTCTTTGGCGCGCCACGCCCACGTAGTGGCCTTTATCATCCACAATAAGGAAGTCGTTGTGTTCCTGGCGATGAATCAGGCTGAGTAACTCGCGAATACGGGTAGAGGCGCTGAAGCGCGGTACACCGGTATCCATAGCTTCCCGACAGGGCGCTTCCAAAATTTCGGCGATGCGCATATCCTGGTATTGGATATTTGGGCCGATAATTTTGCCCAAAAAGTTGAACAGACTTAAACCAGAGATCAGCCCCAACGGAGCGCCTTCTTCCGGGTCAACCACTGCCGCCACCCCACCGGTGCGATTGACGATCGCCCACGCTTCACTCAACTGGCTCTCCGGAGCAACAGTGTCGAGCCGTCGGGCGACGGATTCAAAACGCGGCGAAGCGTCGTTAAGTAACAATGGCGGCTCAAGCCCCAGGCGCTTTAGCACCCAGGTGGTTTGTGGGTTCGTCGCGCCGGCGCGCGCCGCAATCGCATCCAGGCCGTTATGCTCGCGCAACAACCAGGCATAACCAATCGCCGCCGCGATCGAGTCTGTATCCGGGTTCACATGACCGATCACATAAACTCTATCCATAGCCCATCCTTATCGTAATGCACGGGGATCTTGGTATCATTGAGCGTTACACGTTCGACAAATCCAGTATCCGGTCTACTTTTTTATCGCTCGCCACACTTTTTCCGGCGTGATTGGGATCTCATCGATTTGCGCGCCGCAGGCATCCAGGATGGCATTGCCTACCGCTGGCGCGACGCCATCCATAGGGATCTCGGCTACGGCTTTGACGCCAAAAGGATGGGACGGCTCGAAAGTCTCGACAAAGATCGTTTCAAGCTCGGGCATCTCGTGCGCCTGGAAAATATGGTAGTCACGTAGGTTGCGCTCGCGTGCCCGTCCCATCTCATCATACCGCATTTCCTCGCAAACCGCATAGCCCAGGGCCTGGGTCATCCCACCTTCTATCTGACCGGAGGCGGTGACGGGGTTAACGATCACACCCGCATCGACTGCCATAACCAGCCTGTCTACTGTAGCCTGACCGGTCTGGATATCAACGGTGACCTCGGCGAATTGAGCGGCGAAGGGCGGCGGCGACACCGGCGACTTATAGGAAGCTACCGCCATAATCTGTTCCTGGTCTGCATGGTGCAGAGCATCGTGGGCGATGGCAGCCAGGCTCACCGAACGACCATCCGGCGTGGTGGCGTTTCGTTCCTTCAGGCGGATGTCTGAGGGTTGAACTTCGAAGGTTTCATCTTTCAGGTTCATCATATTGGCCGCCCGGATTTTGATGCGCTCAGCGACTTTTTCGGCGGCCTGTACAACTGCCGTTCCTGAGATATAGGTCGTGCTGGAAGCATAGGCGCCCTTATCGAAGGGGGTGAAATCGGTATCAGAGGAGTAGGTAATGATATCCTCGATCGGCGTGCCCAGGATTTCGGCGGCCATTTGCGCCAGGACCGTATCTGAACCGGTGCCCAGGTCAGTAGCGCCGATCAGAAGGTTAAATGAGCCATCATCGTTCATCTTAATGCTGGCGCCGCCCATATCGAGGTAAGGGATGGCCGTACCCTGCATCACCATAGCCACGCCGATCCCTTTATGCAGGTGCGGCTTTCCGGGATGCTGACGCCATTCTGGATTGCCGTATTTCTGATCCCAGCCGATGGCAGCCTTGCCCTGGCGGACGCATTCTTCCAATCCGCAGGTTTCGATGGTTTCCGGGCGCGGTTCGCGGCCTTCACTCCAGGCGGTGCTGAATGGGTGCAGCTCGCCGGCGCGCAAAGCATTCTTAAGGCGAAATTCTAGCGCATCCAGGCCCAACTGGCGCGCAATTTTCTCCATATGGCGCTCCAGCGGCCAGTAGCCTTGGGGGACGCCGTAACCCCGGTAGGCGCCGGCGGGTGGGTGATTGGTATAAACTACGTCGGCATAGAAACGGATGTTGGGAGACATACGGTAAGGCCCGTCGCCAACGTAGAGCGCCATGGCTTTATGCCCGGTGTTGCCTGTGACGGTCAGGGCGTGGCAACCGTAGGCGCCAGTGTCGCTCAGGGCGTACATGGCGTTGGCGGTCAGTGTTCCGTCTCGCTTGACGCCGGTTTTCAGGCGCACGCGCATCGGGTGGCGCGAACGCGCGGCAATAAATTCTTCCTCGCGCGTCGTTTCATAAATAACCGGCCGGCCGGTCGCAATCGTGAGATGCGCAGCGACGTCTTCCACCAGGATCTCCTGTTTGCCGCCAAAACCGCCGCCAATGCGCGGCTTGATCACGCGGATACGCTTGACCGGTAGACCCAGCACCGGCGCCAGGACGCGGCGGGCGTGGAAAGGCACCTGGGTGCTGGTTCGGATGACCAGGCGGTCATCTTCATCCCAATAGGTGATGACGACGTGCGGTTCGATGTGCGCCTGCTGAACTTTAGGGACCTCGTATTCATCTTCGAAGATGAAATCTGCCTCGGCAAAGCCTTTTTCCACATCTCCGATATCAATGCGGATCTCGGCGGCCAGGTTTTTGTCAGGGTCAGAGTCGGCAAAATTGACATATTCGATCTCATCATGCAAGCGTACCGCACCTGGCTGCATGGCCAGTCCTGGATCGAGGATGGCCGGCAGGATCTCATATTCCACATCGATCAGCTCCAAAGCCCGGCTGGCGATCTCTTCTGTTTCAGCAGCTACGAAAGCAACCCGATCGCCCACAAAGCGCACTTTATGATCCAATGAAAATGAATCCAACGGACCCGGGATGGGATCGGATTGCCCGGCGGTCGAATACACCACGCGCGGGATATCCTGCCAGGTGAGCACGGCGGCCACTCCAGGTAACTGACGCGCCTGGCTGGCATCGATGCGGACAATCCGGGCGTGGGCATATGGGCTGTGCAATACTTTGGCCACCAGCAGGCCGCGTTTTTCGAAGTCGGCGGTAAAGGCGGGTTTTCCTTGTACCAGCTTTATCGCATCTACTTTGATTTCTGGTTTGCCCACGCGCTGCCAGGGTTGCACCCCGCCGTGCTGGGGCGTCTGCAGGACTTTCGGCAGCGTAGGACGGCGAGTAGCTACCTGGGTTGGCGAGGCCGCGCTAGAGATTGTTTCGCCGAACTCGCCTCCAACGACAGGCGCCTCCGGGCTTCCCGGCGGGGAGAAGATTACTTCACCAAGGTCGCTTGCAAGGCCAGGTCCCTCGTCTGAACCATACGCTTCGCCGCGCAACACTGCCGCGGCCTGTAAAACGGCCTGGACGGGTTTCAGATAACCGGTACAACGGCACAGTACCCCCGAGAGCGCCTGGCGCACCTCAGTCTCGCTGGGGTGCGGGTTATGCGCCAATAGCTGGCAGGCAGCCAGGATCTGGGCCGGAGTGCAGTAGCCGCATTGGATGGCTCCGCTTTCGACGAAGGCAGTTTGCAAAGGGTGTAGCCCGGCCGTGGTCTTCCAACCTTGTTCCGGGTGTTCGCCCAGGGCCTCGATCGTTTCGAGACTATGCCCGTCGGCCTGAGCGGCCAACATCATGCACGAGTCCACCAGGCGCCCATCCATGAGCACCGCACAAGCCCCGCATTCGCCGCTCTCGCAGCCGTGCTTAACGCCAAAATAACCGGCCGAACGCAGGACATTGAGCAAGCTGGCTCCTGGAGCAGCCTCAAACTCTTGCCACTGGTGATTGATTTGAAAGTTAAGCCTCATTCACAACTCCTTGCAACGTTACACTTTCTCAATGGATAGCTCGCAGCCCTGTTCGTTGGCGGCGTGCAGGTCTTGCTCGGGGCCCATCACCACCACTCGCCCGCGCGCAGCAACCTGCTCAAGCGCCTCGCCAAAGGTATGAAAATCCTGTAAGGTGGTGGTGAGGATTTGTTCGCGCCTGACCTGGCGCGCAGCCTCGCTATCGCCTGCCAGGTAGCGCGTCATGGAGGTAAAGCCCTTCGCATCCGGCAACTGGTAGACGTCCATATCGCCGATGGCGCCGACGATGCTTTTGGTCAACTCTGCCTGGCTCAAGCGCTGCACATCCAGTTGCCGTAGGAATTGCCCGGTCTGGTCGTATATGTGTAGGGTATCCACCAGGTTGGGATCGCGATAAGATAGAAACGTCAATACCCCTGAGCGATGATCGAACAGTGTGAACCCTCCATAAGCGCCGCCCTGCACGCGCACTTTCTCCCACAGCCAGGTGGTGCGCAAGTAATTGGTGATCACAGCAAATGAGCCATGCATCTTGTAACCGCACTCATATAGATTTGCTCCTTTGCCAACGTAATTCACCTTGGCGGAAATGGCCAATCCCTGGTCGTGCGCCGGGGGTGTAACCTTCCAGTTCTGAAAAATAGGCTTATCGCCGGGCAGCGCGCCTAAGAACCCCAGCAGCTTCGGTTGGACACTGTCCCAGCCAGCGCGGTCCAGGGTGACATTCGCCAGCAGGCCATCACGATTTACCAGCAAAGCCAGCATGTTCTGCAGTCGGGCCAACACAGCCGGCCAGTCCCGCTCGATTTCGTCTGTCAGGCGGCGGAGGAAATACAGATAGCTGACTCCGCCCATTTGTTCATCCAACCAACCGGATTCGCTAAAGAAGGAACGCAGGCGGGTATTGACAAGACGATGTCCGGCGGGAGTCAGCGCAGCTTCCATCTCCGCCTTTTCCTCCAATACCATCTGATGGAGGCGTTCGGGATTATCCAGGTGAGGGGAACGCAAAATATCATCCAGGATTTGCAGCAGGTCGGGCGTATGTTCGAAGGTGGCTTTGCTGCGCAAGAACAGCCAGGCGGCCGCATCTGATTTCCCGGGCAGCGCACTGCTAAAGAATGCGGGCCGGATACCGCCGGTGAGTCGCCCGATGCGTTGTGATAGGCGGACAAAATCTTCTTGTTGTGTACCCATCTCCAACAGCACACGCCCGAACAAAGACGCGTAGGGCAAGTATTCCTGGGGTAGCAAGTGCAGATCCAGGCCCAGGTCCAGGTAGACGATGCCGTTGGTGGATAAATCATGGAACAGGATGCGAGCGCCATCCTGCTGCAACGTCTCGATCGGAATGAGTTTGTTCTGGCGCTGGAGATCATCCAGGCGCAAACTGGGGATGGTCGCCAGGGCTTCTGGTGAGTCGGGTGTTTCTTGGTATAGGTTAAGCTGGCGAGTATTTTCTAACGCGGCTTGCAAACGTTGTGCGTCCATCGTGGCGCGAATCCCGGCCAGCTTTTCTGTTTCGACCTCTTCGAGGCGTGCGTTAAGCCCGGGCTCGGGCAGCATGATTATAGTGGTACGGTGTGTGTTATCCAGAAAATATTGGCGGATCAGGTCTTCGAAATATAGCTCGCCGGCAGCCAGGCGCGCCTTAATGGCTTGCAGTGGCGCTTCGAAGGCCAAAGGCGCCAGGGGATCGCCGTCATACAGCCAGGTGGTCAGGCTGCGCAGCATTAAGAGCAGTCCGCGCGGAAATGCACCGGTATTGTTCTCTCGTAAGCGGAATTCGATCGTATTTAAGGCAGCCATTACAGCTTGCGGATCGATGCCATCCTGAGCAAGCTGCACCAAAGTGGCGAGCACTAGAGCTTCGACTTTTTCGAAGTTAGCTTGCCCTGCTTCGTCTGCGCTGTCTATCCCTTTCAGGCCCGTGGAAAAGATCATCTGGCGCAGGTCGCTATCCAGGCCGCCTCCTGCCAGGTCCTCGCCCAGGCCAGAGTCGATCAGCGCTTTGCGCAATGGCGAGGCAGGTGTTCCGATTAAGATGTATGCCAGGATATTCAGCCCAAGGTTGCGTTCCATTTCCAATGGTTCTGGCAGCAACCAATTGACCACCAGCATGCCTTTCTTCCCATCCTGCTCGTCGCCTGCGTCGTAGGCAATCGTCTGGCGCCTGGGCTGGGGGAAGCGCGCTTGCAACGGGATGGCCGAATCGACCTGGCGGGAGCCAAAACTCTGCAAAGCCAGGTCCATACGGCGTAGACGTTCTTCAGGGTCATCATCACCATAGAAATAGATGCGCGCATTCGAAGGGTGGTAATACGTTTCGTGAAAGGCTTTGAACTGGGGATAGGTCAAGTCTGGGATATAGCGCGGGTCGCCGCCTGAGTCGACGCCATACGGATTGTCTGGGAAAAGCGATTGCTGGGCATAGCGACCGAGCAAGCTGTCCGGCGAGGAGTAAGCGCCTTTCATTTCATTGAAAACCACGCCTTTAAAGACCAGGGGGGCTTCCAGGTCGTCCAGCTCGTAATGCCAGCCTTCCTGATCCAGGGTACGCGGCTCGATTAAGGGATGGAAGACAGCGTCGATATACACGTCGATCAGATTGTAAAAATCCTGCAGGTTTTGACTGGCTACCGGATAGCAGGTTTTGTCGGGGAAGGTCATGGCGTTCAGGAAGGTATTCAATGAACCTTTGACCAGCTCCACAAAGGGCTCTTTGACCGGGTATTTGCGTGATCCACACAAGACGGCGTGCTCCATAATATGGGCGACGCCGGTAGAATCGGATGGCGGTGTGCGAAAAGTGACCCCAAAAACCTTATTTTCATCCGCGTTTTCCATGGAAAGCAATTGCGCCCCGCTCTGCATGTGCCGGTAGAGACGGGCCTGGGTATTCAGCTCGGGGAGTTCCTGCTCTTTAATCAGAATAAAACCATGGGTTTCGTTCATTCCATCTGTCCTATGTTACCCATTACACTTTACCGAGCGCTCTTTCTGCCAGTACCCCCGCCATCTCCTCGCGGTACTCGGCCGAAGCCCATTTGTCGCCGGCCTGGCTGTAAGCGCTGCGAGCAGCCACATCAATACCAGAGGGCTCGCCGCCATCGAAGGCCAGGCTGGGAGCGCTGCCAAAACCGCCCAGCGCCAGGCGGGTCCGGCCTGAAGGCCATCTGGCCGCGGCGGCGCACACCAGGGGTAGGTCGGCCGGCGTGCGTGCTACGTATTCGTAAGCCAGAGTGACGTTGAGCGGCAGGACGATCTGCGTGATCAGCCGTCCCTGCAGGCGTCGAGCGCGCAAGGGTAGTAGATCTCCCAGTGAAACCTGCTCCGAGCCGGGCAGGATGGTCAAGAACGCGTCCAGTGCCAGCAGTGCGGTGGCAAACGGCGAGCGCCCACTTGCAGCAACCAGCGTGCCCGCCGTGCTGGCGACCTGGCGTAGATTATGCGTCGCTTCGAGCTGGATAACCTTTTTTAGAGCATCCGGGGTTGGGCCATCCAGCAGAGTTTGCAAAGTGACCATTGCCCCGATCTCCAGGGTATTGCCGCGTTGGACGATTTGATCCAGGCCGAGGGCCTGTAAATCGACCACAGCCAGGGGAATGCTGGTTGTGCGATCGAGCGCTGTACCACCCGCCAGGGGCAGGCTGAGCGGCTGATTGCGAGTAAGCAGCGCTACAGCGTCATCCAGATTGGTCGGACGATGATATTCTGTGATCATAACCCTTCTTCTCCGTAGACCCGCCAGCCAAGTGCATCCAGGTCGACATTGTCGATCATTCCGCTGGGCACATCCGCCAGGAGCGCCTCCGCCTCGGCAAGCAGCTCGCCATCCTGGCTATAGATAGCACTGTTGGCTTCAGCATAGCGCCCTTTGCTGGGACCGGCCTGGCCAACCAATCGCAAGGGCTGTCCGGTTGGCACGTTGCGACGGTAACGTACCTTCAATTGAGCGGTGAACATAAAACGGGGGGTCTCGCCGTTGCCCATATGGGAACGGCCGGCCACCTCGTCCAACATGGCGGCAATAATCCCACCGTGGGTGATGCCGGGATAGCCTTGAAAATGCTCCGGTAGCGTTACTTCGGCGTTAACCTCGCCAGGAGTGGTCTCGAAGAAGCGCAGGTGAAGGCCGACCGGGTTTGAGACGCCGCACACAAAACAGTGCTGAGAACTGGGTTGGAGAGCTGCGGCAGGTATATGGCTGTCGTTTTGCATCGAGGGTGACAATCCTTTCATTGGTTTAGGCCTGGGAAAGATGAAATCAAGCGGTGCCTTATTATACATCGCGGGAGACGGGTCTTTAAATTTTGCCCGTCAGCCAGTAGGTGTGCATTTTCCCCTTGCCTTTGACTTCGATCACCCCGCGGTCTTCGAAGATGTAATGATCCCTAAGTAATTCGTAAAGTGACTCACAAACCTGGATCCTGCCTGGTAGACCATGTGACTCCATGCGGCTGGCTGTGTTGACGGTGTCGCCCCATAGGTCATAGGCAAACTTGCGCCAGCCGATCACACCCGCCACAACTGGGCCGCTGTGGAGGCCAATTCTGACCTGGATCGGGAACACAATTTGCGAATCTAATCCCGCGATCGCCTGCTGCATATCCAGGGCCAGCTCGGCCAGCGCCTGGGCATGATCGGGACGCGGAATCGGCAGCCCGCTTACGACCATATAGGCATCACCAACTGTCTTTATCTTTTCTAGCGTACGCTGCTCGGTTAATTCATCGAAGGTTGAAAAGACTTTGTTCAAGAGCTGCACCACTTCAGCAGGCGGCAGGCGCGTTGAGAGCGGCGTGAAGTCAACGATATCAGCAAATAGAACGCTGATGGAAGGGTAGAAATCGGCGATATCCTCGCCGCGCTTCAACCGCTCGGCAATCGGGGCTGGTAAAACATTCAGCAGCAGAGCGCTGGAGCGATCCTCTTCTTTTTGAATGATCAGGCGCTGGATAAAATTTCGCCGGATGGACAGCTCATAAAAATAATTTCCAATGCAACCCACAATCGCCAGAGTGATCAGGAAACTATTTTGGACAACGAAAACGACGATCGAGGTTTGAGTCTTGAAGAAATCGAAGCGAAATGCATATGCCAGGGGGCTGAGCAGAAGCAGCGCCAGGCTGACCCAAAAAACGTTCGCGAACTGCGGCCCTGGAACGGTATAAAGGAACATCAGAATGACCGTCAGGCCATAGATGTAGTAATAGTATCCCACTTCTCCCGGTTGGGCCAGCCGCACCATTGCGATTATCCCCAGGCCGGCAGTAAGGGTCACCATGACCGTCAGCGGCCGCATTATCTGGCGATAGGCATCGCTAAAACTGGCCAGAATGATCATCACGATGACCGGCGCGCCCATGCCAAAACGGATGATCCATACCTGTTTGTAGGAAATTGGCATGGCCCACAGGTCAATAATGCCAAAGATCGACCACAAGATCAGCCCAAGCACCAGACCGATGCGGTTGATCCACAAGAAGTTCTCGAAATAGTATTCCTGGAATTCCGCCTCAATCGATTTTGGAAATGGCAGGCGGCGCTGCTCTGATAACTGGATAAGATCACTCAAAGATGGTGTAAACATAATAAAAATAATACCACATAGATTACGGTATAATTGCCCTCTGAATATTTCAAGGGAAGATAGCGCATGGGCTGGATACGATGCGTGTGAATAGACACCATTTAGCAGTAAATTGTCAATTTACACTATCTACTTCAGTTGACGAGGATGAGGGTTCCCTGCTTCACGGCAGGGATACAAGAAAATCGAATGATCAGCGGAAGCCCTCCGGGTGCACCATCACCCGCCATCTTTCCCTCCAACGTGAACCTCGAACCAACGCTGCCCGGGTGACCGGACAGACAATCCTTCGGGGAGTGGTAATTAAATCGCAGTAGATCATTCGCGACATCCTTCGTCTTGAGTGATCTGCATATTCGAACTATGGAGGGCTCTCTCTATGTGTGGCATTGTTGGGTATATTGGACCGCGGGATGCAACGCCGGTCATCTTGAATGGACTGAAGCGGCTGGAATATCGCGGCTATGACTCGGCTGGTCTGGCGATTCTACAAGACGGCCAGATCGAGGTGCGTCGTGAGGCCGGCAAATTGGCGCGCCTGGCGACCCTGGTCGATGAGCAACCTGTCCATGGACAGGTTGGCATCGGGCATACACGCTGGGCAACGCATGGAGCGCCCAGCGCTCGCAACGCCCATCCTCATCTGGGCAGCACCGGCGAGGTGGTTGTGGTGCATAACGGGATCGTCGAAAACTTCCTGGAACTGCGCGAAGAGTTGACTGCTGAAGGCGTGATCTTCAACTCTGATACGGATACGGAAGTGATCGTGCACCTGGTCGAACGCTATTTGTCGACGAAGACGGGTTTGACGGAAGCCGTCCGTCTGGCGCTGAAACACCTCAAAGGCGCTCACGGGGTGGTCGTTTTATCTTCGAACGAGCCCGATAAGATCATCGCCGCCCGCATCGGCAACGCCGGCGGGGTGGTGATCGGCCTTGGCGAGGACGAATCCTTCATCGCCTCCGATCTGCCAGCCATCCTGGAGTATACCCACAGGATGATTTTCCTCGAATCGCAGCAAATGGCGGTGGTCACTCGCCAGGGTGCAGTAGTTTCGACCCTGGATAACAAGCTCGTACACGTCCAGGTGCACAACGTATCCTGGGATCCGGTGGCGGCCGAAAAAGGCGAGTATCGCCACTTTATGGCCAAGGAAATCTACGAACAAGTGCGTGGGTTAACCGATACCATCGCCGGGCGGGTGGATTTTGAAAATGGCCAGGGCGTTCGCTTGCCCGAACTGAACCTCAGCGCCGAACAAGCCCGCCAGATCCAAAAAATCTTTATCACTGCTTGCGGCACCGCTTCTCATGCCGGCATGGTTGGCAAGGTGTTAATTGAGCACATCGCACGCCTGCCGGTCGAAGTAGATATTGCCTCGGAGTTCCGCTATCGGGATCCGATTATAGATAAAAACACAGTTGTTCTGGCCATATCGCAATCCGGCGAGACTGCCGACACCCTGGCGGCGATGGAAGAAGCGCGCAAAAAAGGCGCTACGTTGTGGTCGATCGTCAATGCAATCGGCTCCCAGGCGATGCGTATTGCGGATGGTTATATCTCCATGCAGACCGGGCCCGAGATTGGCGTGGCTTCTACCAAGGCTTACACAGCGCCGCTGGTAGATCTTTATATGCTGGCGGTGTTGTTGGGCACGCTGCGTGGGACGCTTGACAAACCCACCCGCCGTAAACTACTGGCCGATCTGCGCCTGGCGCCTGACTTAGTTGGGCGCTGCCTGGATCGCGATCAGGACGTGGAAAAAGTAGCGCGTACCCTGGTGAACACCCAACATTGCCTGTATTTGGGGCGCGGCATTAATATGCCGACTGCCTTTGAGGGCGCTTTGAAGCTCAAGGAGATTTCCTATATCCATGCTGAGGGCTATGCGGCAGGCGAAATGAAGCACGGCCCGATCGCTTTGATCGACCGGGATATGCCGGTAGTGGTGATTGCTCCGCGTGATCCGTGGTATGACAAGATGCTCAGCCAACTAGAGCAGGCCAAAGCGCGCGGCGGCAGGGTCATCGCAGTAGCAACGGACGGTGACACAACCATCGCTAGCCTGGCCGACCACGTCCTGTGGGTGCCCGAGACGCCCTGGCTGCTCAGCCCGGTGGTGACAGTCATCCCCTTGCAAATGCTGGCGTATCACATTGCCACGTTAAGAGGCCTGGATGTAGACCAGCCAAGGAATTTGGCAAAGAGTGTGACGGTGGAGTAGCCAACCGCAGCGCGATCCGGGAGTATACAGGATCGAAACAGAATCCGGGAAAATCGGAAATCTTTTTATAACTAAATATAATCGCCTTCTAGTTCGTTTAAGCTCTTTCTTCTAGAAAATTGGCGAAAGCAGACAATTCAGCTTTAACCCCGGTAAAGCAAACTGGGAGCGAAGTCACGAGCTTCTCAATCTTGATCGGATCGAACCTGAATGTATAGACGTTCCTGACAACATGCCGGAAGCCGCGATACTCGTTTAGTTGCTGGAAAACCTGATCGGAAATGACTGCGGGCCGAGTTACCGGTACCTCTTCCGTCATTCGCTGCAGTAAGGAGATATGCCAGCCTTCTCCCCCCGGCAAACTGCCATCCACATTTTCAGCAATTAATTCAAAAATACGTTCCAGACCCGAATAAAAGTCATGTAAGTTGAGCGCCACGCTATCCAGGTAATAGTCATCGCCAGAAGTCTTAGCTCGCTGCCAAATATCAAGTACCCGTTCCGTAACTCGCTCAAGGTCTGACAGGTTGCCCCGGATACGAGTTGATAACGCTTTCAGTCGGTTATTCACAGCGGTTTTCCGTGTCTCTGAATAGATTGCAATAGATCAGGGCTGCAATCTTCTGGAGCAAGCAAGCTGATCTTTATATCGCTGCTCAGACTGATTACCGCCGCAACAGCAGCATAAAATCTCTCCTGTGAGATTCCCCAGGCTGCCAGGTCAATATCTGACCAGGGGGTAAAGCTCTGTGGCTGTGCCAATGAGCCAAACAGAATAACTTTATTGGCAAAATATTCGCGCTTCAGCAGATCGGCAGCTTTATGGGCTAATTGCATTGCCCGTCGCTTCCGCCTGGAGAGCTTTGCGCGCTGCAAAGTATCTCTGTGCTGAATTGCGGCTGCAGGGTCATAGGTCTTCCATTGCTCTGCCGTGAGCTCCAATGCAGTTCGGGCCATGATCAAATTATAACAACGATTTTAACGATTGACACTGCCAGCAGGTATTTTCTGCACGACTTTAACTAGAATGAGTTTTAACAGAGCACAGAAGGTCAAAGGCTTAAATCCGAAAGACCTGGGCAACACCCAGCCAATCCAGGTAGTCATTCAGCTCTGCGCGAGCTCAAAGCGTGCGCTTTTCTCTTCGTATATGATGCCAGTCTGATGTACTTCTTGGTTGGGCTCGAGTTCGATACAATCCATGTGGGTCTTCTCCGGTTTCTGTGGTTTTCAGCAAACAAAAGTATATCGAAGAAGACCTTTTCTACTTAATCAAGTGACTTTGTTAAAGCTGTGCTGGTTCATTCTCTCACTTGATAGTCTCCTTCAATCACCCATTTGTATGTCGTTAACTCACGCAGACCCATCGGACCCCGCACGTGCAGGCGCTGCGTAGAGATGGCAGCTTCAGCGCCCAGGCCAAGTTGACCGCCATCCGTAAAGCGCGTGCTGGCATTGACATACACCGCTGCCGAGTCGACTTCGGCGATGAAGCGCCGGGCGTTCTCGGCGACGCCGGTCAGGATGCCATCCGAATGAGCGGTGCTGTGCAAGGCGATGTGCTCGATCGCCTCATCCAGGCTTTCAACGACTTTGATCCCCAGCACCAGCGATAGCCATTCAGTATCAAAGTCATCCACTCCGGCAGGCTGGAGCCCGGTGGCCAGCGGTTCTCCAGCTTCATCGATCAAGTATGGCCAGGCGGTTGGCGCGGCTCGAAAGCTCACCCCGCTCTGCGCCATGTCCTTGACCAATGCGGGCAGAAAGCGCCCGGCGATAGCCCGGTGCACCAGCACGGTGTCCAGGGCGTTGCACACGGAGGGGCGCTGCACCTTGGCGTTGTGGATCACCGGCAGTGCAGCTGACAGGTCGGCGTTTTCATCCACATATAAGTGGCAGATGCCAATCCCGCCGGTGATGACCGGTATACGACTGTTTTCACGGCAGAACTCGTGCAGCGCCGCGCCGCCGCGCGGGATTAGCAGGTCGATATATTGGTGCAATTGCATCAGCTCCAAGACCAGTGATCGCTCGGAGCTGTCGATGAATTGAACCATGTCAGGCGGCAGGCCGTTCTCCTCCAGCGCCTGTCGCGTCGCGCCTACCAGCGCCCGGTTGGAGGCCAGGGTCTCGCTTCCGCCGCGTAGGATCACGGCATTGCCGGTCTTGATCGCCAGTCCGGCCACGTCGATGGTCACGTTCGGGCGCGCTTCATAGATCACTGCCAGTACGCCCAGGGGGACACGCTGTTTGTGGACGTGCAGGCCGTTGGGGAGGGTCTGAGCTTCGAAGACCTCGCCGACCGGGTCGGGTAGTTCCGCCAGGCTGTGCAAGTCTGCTGCCATGCCTGCCAGGCGCTGTGGATTGAGCGTCAGCCGGTCGAGCAAGGCGGTGTTCAGGCCGGCGCTGCTTGCCTGCGCCAGGTCTAAGGCGTTGGCCTGCAAAATCTCAGGACTATATTCACCGAGTAAACCGGCCAGGCTCAAGAGAGCAGCGCGTTTCTGTTCGCTGGCGGCGCGCGCTGCGTGGCGAGCCGCCAGGCGGGCGCGTTGGCCTATTTCATTCAGGTTCATTCGTCTACTCCTGCCTTGCGTTCCAAGAGCACCATATTGTTGCGGTGGATCACTTCATCGCCATAGGCAAAACCTAACAGGGTTTCGATTTCATCCGAACGTCGGCCGAGTATGTTCTGCACATCGTCGGCGGTGTAATTGACCAGACCGCGCGCGATCTCTCGCCCCAACGGCCCGACCACACGCACCCGGTCGCCGCGCTCGAAACTGCCTGAAACGCCAACCACACCGACCGGCAGCAGGCTGCCGCCGCGTCGCAAGGCTTGCACGGCGCCTGCATCCACATCCAGGCGGCCCTCCGTACGGCTGCCAGCTAGGATGTAACGCTTGCGGCTTTCCACCTGGCTGCTCACTGGCAGGAAGCGTGTACCAGCCGGTTTGCCGGCGACGATATCAGCCAGGGTTTGCGGGTCTCCCCCACGCGCAATCACCACAGTTGCGCCGGAGCGGCGCGCCAGGTCAGCCGCTTGTAACTTGGTGAGCATCCCACCGGTACCCAAGCCGCCTGCTGTGCCGCCAGCCGCTTGCCACAGTGCGGCGGGTATCTCGTCTGCGTCGATCAAGGGCGCCAGCTCGGCGAACGGGTCCAGGCGCGGGTCGGCTGTATACAGTCCATCCTGGTCGGTGAGCAGGATTAGCAAGTCGGCTTCGATCAAATTGGCAACCAGGGCGGAAAGGTTGTCATTATCGCCCACGCGGATTTCTTCAGTGGCGACAGTATCGTTCTCGTTAATAATCGGGATCACACGCTGCGCCAGCAGGGCTTGTAGGGTGTTACGGGCGTTCAGGTAGCGCCGGCGGTCGGCCAGGTCTGCTCGGGTGAGCAGCACCTGGGCGGCGGTCAGCCCATAAAAGCCAAAGAGTTGCTCGTAACGCGCCATCAAGCGCGGTTGGCCGATGGCGGCCAACATCTGCTTGGCTGGGATGTCTTTTGGCAGTTGGGGGAAATGCAGCGCCTCTCGCCCGACAGCGATCGCCCCAGATGAGACGAGCGCCAGCTCCAATCCGGTGGCGTACAATTCTGAAATCTGCCGCGCCAGGTCCACCAGACGTGGCATGGAGAGGTTAAGCGTCCCGGCGGTCAAGGTGGAGGCGCCAAGCTTGATGACAATGCGCGAAAAAGGGGGACCGGCATATGACGGCATAGTGTATCATATTCGCGGTTAGAATCTCCCCTTAGGATATTATGTAGATCATATGGGCGGCGAAGCGCCGCCCATATGATCTACAATTAACACCTGACTATCTTTTCACCAACGCCAGGTAGATGAAATTGTGGACTGAAATACCGGCCGGAACCATGAAGGTCTGTCCGCCGCCTTCCTGAATTTGCAGCGGGGCAAGCGTGGCGAGTGTGAAATGGGTCGCGACGCTGGTATTAACACTGACTGTGTAGCTGCCTGGCTCGGCGCCGCTGGCGTTCAAGAAGAAGAGGAAGCTGCCGGTCGGATTGACCGCCAGGGAGCTTGCGATCACCACGCCGTTGATGGTCAGGGTTCCGAGCGTGCTGGGTGGGAAGCTCCAGCCAGTGAGGGTGAAGAAGCTGCCTGGCTGGCCATCTGGATAATTGATGGTCAGGGTAGGCAGGACGCTCTCAACCACGCTCACGGGCGTCAAACGCGGCGTGATTCTGCCGGCGCCCAATTGACCATACCGATCTGGCCCCCAGCATTTTGCCCGGCCTGCGCCGGCCAGCGCGCAAGTGTGATATCCACCTGTGATGGCCATTGTATTGCTGGCCAAACCGACTACATCCACTGCTGTGCTGCGATCTATCGTTGTGCCATCGCCCAACCAGCTGTTGTCGTTATTCCCCCAGCACTTGGCCGCGCCGCCTGCCGCCAGGGCGCAGGTGTGGGAGTGAGCGGTATAAATGTCAGTTACGCCGCTGGTCAGGCCGGCGACGTCCACCGGAGTGCTACTATCTGTTGTCGTCCCGTCGCCTAACTGGCCAGAATAGTTGTCTCCCCAGCATTTTGCTGCGCCGCCTGCAGCTAGGGCGCAGGTGTGAAATCCGCCGGCTGCGATGGCGGTCACGCCGCTGGCTAAACCAACCACATCCACTGGTGTGCTGTGCGGGGTCGTTGTGCCATCGCCTAATTGACCATCCGAATTTTCCCCCCAGCACTTAGCCGCCCCGCCTGCTGCCAAGCCACATGTGTGAGATCGGCCAGCGTCGATGGCTGTCACGCCGCTGGACAGCCCAACCACATCTACCGGTGTGCTGCGCTGTTCGGTTGTACCATCACCCAACTGACCACTCCAGTTCCATCCCCAGCACTTGACCGCCCCACCTGCTGCCAGCGCGCAGGTGTAATCATAGCCTGCTGAAATGGCGGTTACGCCGCTGGATAGCCCGTACACGCCCACTGGTGTGCTGCTATCTGTTGTCGTGCTATTTCCTAACTGGCCGGACGCGTTCCGTCCCCAGCATTTGACCGCCCCTCCGGTGGTCAATGCGCAGGTATGACCCCAGCCTGCACTGATAGCGGTCACGCCGCTGGACAGCCCGACCACATTCGCAGGCAAGCTGTGATTTGTCGTAGTGCCATCGCCCAATTGGCCGTAATTATTCCATCCCCAGCACTTGACGCCGCCGCTGACCAAGGCGCAGGTGTGATCACGGTTGGCGACGATTTCCGTTACGTTTCCGGGCAGACCAAACACATCTGCCGGTATACTGCGCTCAATTAGCGCGCCATCGCCCAACTGTCCATACCCGTTATCTCCCCAGCATTTCGCTGCGCCGCCTGCTGTCAGCGCACAGGTGTGGTAGGAACCCGCAACCATCCCTGTCACGCCGCTGGATAGCCCAACTACACCCACCGGGATATTACGACTGGTTGCTGTGCCATCACCCAATTGACCGTACCCGTTATTTCCCCAACACTTCGCAGCGCCGCCGGCGGCCAGCGCACAGGTATGATAATCGCCTAGTTCGATAGCCGTCACACCACTGGTCATCCCAACCACACTCACGGGTGTGCTGCTCTCTGTTGTCGTGCCATCGCCCAACTGGCCATAATAGTTATATCCCCAACATTTCGCCGCACCGCCTGCCGCCAGCGCACAAGTGTGGTGGAAACCTGCCGCGATCGCCGTGACGCCGCTGGACAGCCCAACCACGTTCACAGGCGATGTCTGCTGGTTTGTCGTTCCGTCGCCCAATTGGCCATGATTATTATCTCCCCAGCATTTGGCTGAACCGCCCGTCGCTATTGCACAGGTGTGAGCCCTACCGGCGGTGATCGTGGTGATACCACTGGCCAATCCGACCACATTAACCGGCGTGTTGTGCTCGGTCGTTGTGCCATCGCCCAATTGGCCATTACCATTCGCTCCCCAACACTTCGCTGCGCCGCCTGCAGCCAATGCACAAGTGTGGTAGAAACCTGCCGCGATCGCCGTGACGCCGCTGTCCAGCCCAACCACGTCTAGCGGTGTGCTGTTTACTTCAGAGTATCCGCCATTGCCCAACTGACCATTATCATTATTTCCCCAGCATTTCACCGCCCCACCTGCAGCTAGTGCACAGGTATGATCTCCATTTACGGTTATAGCGGTCACACCGCTGGCTAGACCGACCACGCCTACCGGCGCGCTGCGCTGCGTTGTCGTGCCGTCGCCTAACTGACCATAGTAATTAAGCCCCCAGCACTTCACCCCGCCGCCGGTAGTCAGCCCACAGGTGTGAGATCGGCCAGCGGCGATGGCCGTAAAGCTGAGCGCTGTGGTGAAATCGGGCGCTTCGAGGGCGCCGGGTTGGGCGGGAAGCAGGTTCGGCTGGCTCAAGGGCTCGGGTAGGCCAGTTGCGGATGCGGTCGCCGGAATCGTACTCCAGCTTGCCAGGAGCAGCAAACAGCCGGCTAAACCAATTCGAGATACAATGCGAAGCCAAAGTTTGTGGTTCATCTTAGTCCCTCCATATGCTGAAACTGATTTTTTCCCCAACAAAAAAGCCGAAGGAATTGATTGGAGATCCTTCGGCAGCGAAAATGGCGCGGTGGAGAGTGCCGCCGCTGCGATGAAATAGTTACGCTATAATGGTTATAGCAAAAACAAATGATTTGTCAATTGGCAATTCTATCAACGTCCGCGCAAAAAGATGCATAAGTCCTTGCTGAAAACGCGGACCCCGTCAGGCTGAGAAACCATGTACGAACACAAGTCTGAGCCGCTCTTACCCCGTCGTCAGTTTTTCTTACGCCTGCTTCGTCACGCCTGCTTCGCGCTAGGTCTGTTGATGGTCTCGCTCGGAATCGGTGTTTTGGGTTACCATTTTTTCGAGAAGCTATCAATCGTCGACTCATTGCTGAACGCATCCATGATCTTGGGGGGGATGGGTCCGGTGAACCTCTTGCAGACTGAGGGAGGCAAGTTATTCGCCTCTTTTTATGCGCTGTTCTCGGGCATTGTATTCCTGGTGGTGGTGGGAATCATCATCGCGCCTCTAGCACATCGCCTGCTGCATCGACTGCATTTGGAGGAAGGGAGCGATTAGGCAATTGAGCAATCAGATCCTTGAGCGCTGTGACATATGATTGCCAAGACGCCCAACTGCCCCATAACCAAGGAACTTTTCTGCATCGCGCGCCGTCTGGTCCAAGGAGGGTATTGCGATGAAACACAAGAAATTTCTGGTATGCTTGTTCATTCTGGCCCTGCTGGCAGCCAACATCATTCCCGCCGCGGCTGCCCCGGATATAAAGGCTATCCGCATCCGTTTCCAGCCTGGCGCTACCTCGGCGGTCACCTCAGGGACGCTTGCCCCCCGCCAGACGCAGGAGTACGTGCTGCGCGCCATGGCGGGTCAGATTATGCAGGTAGTGGTCTGGCCGAATGCCGGCGCCAGGCTGGCGATCTGGGGGGCGGATGGTACGCAGCTCAAAGCTGACAGCGATGAGCTAGGCTGGCAGGGAACATTACCCAAAACGCAAGATTATCGCATCCAGGTGACCGCGCGTGGCCAAAATCTGGCCTACTGCTTGCGGACGACCGTTTACGGGCGCATCCAATTTGAGCGCGGGGCGACAACTGCCGGGGTCTCCAGCCCTACAAGTCGCTGCACGCCGCAAGCGGTTGAGGTGGTAGGCGGTTATGCACTACGCGCCCTAGCCGGCCAGACAATGCGCGTGGAGATCGACTCGCCCAACCATAACACCTATTTAACGGTTACTGGGGCGGATGGGAAAGCGTTGAAGTATTACGATGATTGGAACACAGCCTGGGAGGGTGTTCTGCCTGGGACGCAGGATTACTACCTGCTGCCGGTGTCGGTTGGCAAGGATGCCCGCTTTACGATCAAAATATCGATCAGCCCCATAAACCAACCGGTTGCCACGCGCATTCGTTTCGCGCTGGGCGCTGAATCCGCGACCGTAGATGGACGTCTCGAGCCAGGAGGCCAGGCCAGTTATGTGCTGTGGGCGGGGCGCGGCCAGCGCATGGAATTGAATATCCGGCCAACCTCAAGCAATACGTCGGTGAAGATCAGTATGAAGGTGATCGCGCCCAATGGGCAGACTTGGGGCTTCGATTCGTGCGGTGCGATTAATCCACTGCCCATATCTGGCGATTACACCATCACATTAACACAGCGATCGGCAGCCAGCGCACGCTACACCCTGGAGGTGCGAATTCCGGCCAAATAGGACCTGGCTTTCTTCCCCTTATTTCTCAGTATTCTCACAGCCTTTTCTTGGTTTTCTCACATGTCAGCTCCCGGCGGCGAGGGCGGCCCGCCCCCGGGTGTGCAAGCTGGCAGCGGGCAAACCGCTGCCGGTGGGCAGGCCATTCAGTTAAGGGAACGCCCTGCGGGCGGCGATGAACATGGCGCTTCTCTAGGGCGTGGTTTATTCGGGGTGCTGGTCATGCTGGTCAAGATAAGCGGGATCACTTTGCTTATCCTGCTTGTCCAGAAAGGCTTCGGCCTGCTGATGCGTAAGCCGGTATCCCGGCCAGCATAACTGTCCAATTAAACAGAAATGCTTCAGGAGCCGAAACGGTCGTAGAACATGCGCTCCGTTAATACCAGCCAGATGTTGGAAAAAAGGATCAGCGCCATCACAAACAAGCCGGCGTCACGCAGCCGGCGTAGGTCTTTGGCCGATTGGCCTTCGACCAGGTTCTTTAGCGCAACAAATATCGAGAACATAAGCGGAATATAGAGAGTGTACGTAAAGCGTCTTTCGGGGGAAATTGGCGAATACCAGACGAAGACCGCCAGGTAGGCTGCGAAATACAACAGGCTGAAACCGACCAGGTAAGCATGCTTCCGGGCTGTTGTCCGGCTGTTTTTAAGGTCGGACAGGACGATGACCGCCAGGATGGTTAAAAAGCTCAGGTGGAAGCTGGTCACACTGAACGGATCCAGGATATTGCGCGCCTGTTCCCCAAGGCCAAAACGCAACCGCTCCAGTACTTGAGAGGGCGTGTGGGTGCTGAAATAATGCACCAATCCCGGTCGCTCGTCTGCGGGTAAGTCCGTGGGCCAGGCCTCTGTAAAATGGTAGCGCTCTTCGGCGTCTAAGGCCTGGTTGAGATCGTCATACCAGACATAGACGCTCAGGTTGACATTGTAAAGGTAACTGCCAAAGCGAAGTTTCATGGCGCGGCTATAAGGGAAAATGACAGCCCCGAAGCACAGCATCAGCAAAAGCAAATATCCCAATCGGCGAAACGTCTCCTGTCGTGCAGACGCTCTCCCGGTCCGCGATTTGTAAGCGCTCCAAATGCTGACGCCATCTTTTAATAAGTACACGGCTGAAAATACTGCCAGCCCAAGCAAAATCGAGGCTTTTGTCAGGTGCCCAAGACCCAACACCACCCCGGCGGCTGCCGCCAGAGCCCAGCCTGGGCGAATTAACATCTGCAGCATCAATAAGAATCCGATGAATGCCAGGAAGTAAAACAAGATTTCTGCTTGCAGGTAGGGGGATTTGAAAATGTAGAGTGAAAAGGCTACGATCAGCGCCAATAGCAACCCCTGGGCGGCTCCCAGGTATCGGCGAAATACCCACCCCAGGATAAAAAGCAGCAACAGCGATAGGATGATATTGACTTGCTGCCCCCTCCAGAACAGTTGTGCGTCGTTCATGTTCGAACGATAAAAGAGCGCCTGGAAATATGGATAAAGCGGCATGCGGTTGTGATCGCCGGTGGTGGTGAAGTGTGAGGCGCGCACTTCTTTGATGAATTTCAAATACTCACCCTGGTCGGTAAACGTAGGCTGGTAGTTCAATATCCGGGCGTGTGTCGTCGCGGCTTGCCAGTAAAGAACAGCCAGTACGCCTACTCCCAGGATTGCCGTAACCCAAAGGACGCGCCGCACGAGCTTTTGGCGGGCCGGGCTTGAACGATCCCAAAACAAGAAGCTCAGCAGGGTAATAGATGCAAGCAGGAGAATGATCAAAGGGGCAAACGTGGCCAGCCAGGGCAGGCTTGGCCAATATTTGTTGGGTAACACCGCCCACTGTAGCAGGAATAGCACCCAGACCAGCGCTAACAGCCAGTTCCAGACGGCGCGCTCAGCTCGCGCCTGGTTGGCCAGATAGCGGAAATAGCACAGCGCCGAGATCCCTGTGGCCAGCAGGACCATGTGGGCCAGGGTGGGTTGGCGGTGGTAGGGGTGGGTCAGGCCAGCGAGCAAGACCGTCTGCATAAACCAGCCAACCGCCATGACGCCGACGGCCAGGGCGATAGCTGCCAGCCACTTTGGGCGTTCTCGCCGTAGGCTGCCCAGGCTTAACACCAGCCAGGCAGTTGCCATGCTAAACAGGGCGAAAGGAAACAGGCGCAGCAGGATCTGCTTCAGTTGGTTGTCGCCGGTAAAAATGAGCAGGGCGCAGAAATACTGCCCGAATAAAAGCACCAGGGAAGCCAAGGCGCAGACGGCAGCGCGCAGCCAGGCAGACTGGAAGCGCTGTCCCAAGGCCTGGTCGAGACGCGTGGCCGTTGCAGAATGCCGGCGTAGATAAAAGGATGAAAAAGACAGCAGAATCCCAACGAACAACAAGGAAGCCGCCATCAGCAGACGCGTCGTTGTAAAACCAAAAAGGCGTGCGTTGCTCGCCTCGCGCGGCAGCAGGAGCAGGATTGCCAGGCATGCCCAGGCGGCGATGGCGGCGTAATGCACGGCTTTGGTGATGTTCATCTTGGGTTGGATTATAATCCAGGCTGAATAATATGAGTTCCATACGAAAATCCGTGTTATTTTGCCTGCTTTTTGTCACGGCTTGCACCGTCTCGGTCCGGCCGATGGTAAGCCCTGGCCCAACACCATCACCATCTCGCGCCGGGCAAGTTTCCACCCCTGTGGCGCCCGTTACGCTGCCCAAGCCGACCTCCACGAGCCTGGCCGCGGTCACACCAACAGCCTCAACCCTGGCGCCAGGCGCCCCTCCGGCGCTGTCTCCTACCCCGGGCGGAAAGCTTGACGGCCCGCTATCGACCAAACCGGCCCTGGGGGCGGCCGGCAAAGCCTCGATCGGCGACCCCTATTTCCCAGAACTGGGCAACACCGGTTACGATGTACAGCGATATCACCTGGTTTTCGATATAAACCCGGAGATGGCTACACTGGCCGCGACGGCGGAGATTTCTGCCACGGCAACCCTGGAGAACCTCAACCAACTCAGCCTGGATTTCAAAGGGTACCAGATCGAAGACGTCAAAGTGGATGGCGAGAGCGTGGCTTACGCCCGTACGCCGGACGAAGATCCGAACAAACTCGTCATCGACCTGCCGCGCAGTTATGGCTTGGGCGAGGCGCTTAATATCCAGGTGAATTATTCCGGACCATTGACCCTTCAATATACCCCGATTTTCTCCGATATCGAGCTTGGCCTGGCCCAAGCGCCAGACGGAAATATCTTTGCCTTCTCCGAGCCCGATGGGGCGCGTGCCTGGTTTCCAAGTAACGATCATCCGCTGGACAAAGCCGCTTTTACGATGGAAATATCCGTTCCGCAGGGTTACACAGCGGTCTCCAATGGCGAGCTTGTCGAGACGCGCAAGAATCAAAGCTCCCAGGCAAGCGGCGATCGAGTTACCTATATCTGGTCCGAAGATGACCCGATGGCGCCCTATTTACTGACCCTGGCGGTTGGTGAATATGAGCGGATAGATGCTCCGCCAATTGACGAGGTTGAAATTCGGCATTATATCTATCCGGGTGATGCTACAGCGCGCCGCAGCGTTGATTTGACTGCGGATATCTTGCAGTTTTATTCCGACCTGATCGCTCCCTATCCCTTCGATGAATTCGGTTTTGTCGAAGTGAGCGCGCCTGACCTGGCGATGGAAACCCAAACCATGATCATGGTTGACCAGGAGATGTTCGAGGAGGATGCGGGCGCTGTGCTGGCGCATGAAGCCGCCCACCAGTGGTTTGGCGATAGCGTCAGCCCGGCGACTTGGGGCGATATCTGGCTGAACGAGGGTTTTGCCACCTATCTTGAGAACTTATGGCTGGCTCACCGAGGCGAAGACCTGGGTCAGATGATGGCCGAGCTTGAATCGGCTATCCTACGCAACGAAAGCCGTGAACCCGAAGCGCTTACTCAGCCCAATCAGTATCACATGTTTGGTGTAAACACCTATTTGAAGGGCGCATGGGTGCTGCACATGTTGCGCCAGAATTTGGGCGATGAGGTCTTCTTTGAGATTTTACGTGAATATTACCAGCGTTTCGCGGGCGGAAATGCGCGCACGGTAGATTTCCAGGCCGTCGCTGAAGAAGTCAGCGGCAAAGATCTGGCTGACTTCTTTTACCAGTGGACAGAGACACCCGGCAACCCCAGCCTGGCGCTGACCTGGTCTAGCCAGGCTAGTGGAAATGGCAACCGGGTTAGCCTGCAAGTTTGCCAACGCCAGACGACGGGCCCGATCGTGGCACCGCTGGACATCCGCCTCGAAGCGCCTGGCGGCATGTCCAATCTGACTACGCTCACCCTGGATGAGCGCCAGGAAAGTTTACAGATACAATTGCCCTTCGCGCCGACAGAACTGGTCGCTGACCCAAACCAGACCCTGCTGGCCGGCATCCAGGTACAAAAAGTCGATACGATCGAGCCCTGCGAATAAAGGCCCCGCGCTTCTGGCGCATGGCCTTCTCAAGAAAAGAGTATCCACCGTTTGGTCTTCACAATCTTATACGTGCCGTGATATCGGTATATTTCTTGCACGGATTAAGGTTGCCAAAGGAGCAATGTACTGTGAAGATCAAACCATTCGGCTCGTTTATCATCATTCTGCTGTTCCTGTCAATTCTAGGTTGCATGCCGCAAACAACCCGCCCGAAGTCAGGCCCCAAGAGCGCTCCTCCGGTGAGCTCTGCGCCGGCGCGCCAGGCGGCCGAGATCGTATCCAACATGGCCCTGGTCCCGGCCGGGGAATTTTTCATGGGCTGTGACCGCTCCAAGGTCAAAGAGAAATGCAACCTGGTCGAGCTGCCTCTGCATAAGGTGTATCTGGATGACTATTACATTGATCGCACGGAAATCACCGTGGGTAGCTACCAGGTCTGCATGGCGGCCGGGGCCTGCACAGAACCGATCCGCACCTACTCGGATGGGCATAAGGATTATTTCTATAACTCCCAGTATGCCAACTATCCGGTTATCTATGTCACCTGGTTCCAGGCGCGGGATTACTGTACCTGGATGGGGAAACGCCTGCCGACGGAAGCCGAATGGGAGAAGGCCGCCCGCGGGCGCGCCTCGACGCGCATTTATCCCTGGGGCAACGCGGCGCCCGATTGCCAGACCGCCAATCTCAAAGTGAAATTAAAGCAATGTGTTGGAGACGTGAAACCAGTCGGAAGCTATCCAAAAGACACCAGCCTGTATGGCGTGGTGGACTTAGCCGGGAATGTGCGGTAGTGGATTAACGACTGGTATGACCCGGACTTTTACACAAGCGCCCCGTATAAAAATCCCAGCGGCCCTGCTGAAGGTATGTATGTGGTTATGCGCGGCGGCCGCTTCGATAACACCTGGGCGGCGGCGCGCACCGCGGCCCGGCGTACGATCGGCCCCAACGATTATGGCGCCGGGATCGGTTTCCGCTGCGCGTACAGCCCATAATTTCTTTATACCATCACCCTCAGGCCGTCCGACTGCTTTATATCTTTCAGCCTGTTTAGTTCTGAGCGAACGTGTCGATCAACAACCTCACATCGCCGCCCACCGGGTATAAGATCGGGCAGGTGCAGCCGTTCTTGCGATATTCTTCCACTTTGGAGCGCGCCTCCTCCGGCGTCCCCGAGGCCGAGATGCGCAAGATCAAATCCTCTGGCACGAAATGCTTGGCGCGCTGGATCTGCTCTTTGGTCGCCGGCCAGCCTAAGATGGACTGGATCTCGTTGACCACCTCCTGCGAGACGCCTGAGGCCTTGGCGATATGCGGCTGTTGAGCCAGGTATTGGGTCAGCAGCCCGCGCGTGGTATCGATGGCGCGGTCGTGATCGTAATCCACCGAACAGACGACCAACTGGGGCGTGTCGATGTCTTTCAGCGTACGACCCGCCTTCTTCGCCCCGGCCTCGAGGAGCTCCAACGCGTTTACGTTATATTCTGGCGGGACGCAGTAGTTGAGCACACAGCCATCGGCAATCTCTCCGGTCATCTCCATCATCTTATCGCCGGTGGCGCCGATCATAATCGGCACATTGCGCGGCTCGCGCCGCCCATGCACCACATCCAGCTCAATGCCATCTACTTGTACAAACTCGCCATGGTATGTAACGCGTTCCATTGCTAATAGGCGGCGTAGCACATCCACTGTCTCACGCATGGCTTGCAAGGGTTTGCGCCGCTCGATGCCCACGTTACGCGCCAACGGATCCCACCAGGCGCCAATCCCACAGATGATGCGGTTTGGCGCCAGATCGTCCAGGGTCAGATAGGTAGCTGCTAACAAGCCAATATTGCGCGTCCAGTTATTGATCACCCCTGAGCCAACCTTGATGCGCTCTGTGACCGCGGCGTAAGCTGCCATCGGAACGATTGCATCCCGTACCAGGCGCGATTCCGCCTGCCAGACCGCCTCGAAACCGCGCTGCTCGGCGTAACGGACGTAATCTAACCCATCGCGTAAATCATGGGCGTCTTGTAAATATAGGGCGACGCGTTCAGCCATACATCCTCCAATCCTTCTGATGCGTATTTGCGTTCAACGATCAACGTTTGAACAATTAATATTCAAAATCCAGATCTTCCAAATCGCCAGGTCCAGGCAGAATGGCTTCGAACTCCTGGCTGACTTGATCCAGATCTTCGGGCAAATCCATATCCAAGGCCAGCGATGGAAGATCGATGATCTCAAGGCGCGCTCCGGCCTCGACGGCCCTCTGGCAATGGCGTTGGAAAGACTTGGGGCCAAATTCATAATCGATCAACCCCACCGGACAGATTAACAAGGCATTCGTCCCTTGGCGATGGCGATCAGGAGCGACCACCACCACGGGTGGGTCCTTGACCCATGCCAGCATAGCCTGGACGTCCTCGGGCGTGATCATCGGCAGGTCAGCCGGAATAACCAACACCCCGCGGATGTTATAGTTTTTCAAGACCACCGTCGCGCGCGTCAAAGCCACATTTAGCTTTGGCGCGCCATTTTCCTGCACCGTGCGCGCTCCGTGTTCGCGTGCCAGAGCCAGGGCTGCCGGATCACGGCTAATTACCAATACTTGTTCAATTTCGGGGATGGCCGTCAGCGTCTCTAAAGTGTGAGCCAGCAGACGGCGGTTTAAGTCGGCGCGCTCATCTTGATTGAGCACACCCGATAGACGAGACTTCCCAACGCGCAAAGGCTTGACCGGGACAATCGCCCATAAAGTCATTTCTGCGGTTCCTTTTCTGTTTTAAAGGTTGCTGATCGTTTGTCAGGTACATCGTGACTTCCTCAGCGTTGGGGCAAATTCTTCTCTAAATCTCTTCCAAACTTTACCACTTGCTGTGCCAGGCGTTGGCGATCAGCAAGCGTTTTCATTAACGTGTCGGCGACCAGCGGTTGTATACCTAGTGCAAGCACATTTCCGGCTTGCTCGCGGTCCACCTCATCCAGCACAAAACCGCTCAATAAACTCCCATACTGGCGAGCTACGGCCAGGGCGGACGGTTTAATGCCCAATTCCGAATACATCTTAGCCGCCGGCCCTTTCACTGCCTGCCCGCCGATGATCGGCGAGACGCTTACCACCCGCCGATGTTCGAGTGCAGCTCGTATCCCCGGTACCGCCAGGATTGGACCTACGCTTACCCATGGGTTGGATGGGCAGATCACCACCAGTTCGGCCAGTTGAAGCGCTTCCAGCACCCCTGGCGCAGGGGCAGCGCGTTCTACATTGTTAAAGCGAAATCCGGTTACTTGCGGGTGACACTGGCGATGCACGAAATATTCCTGGAACGGCAGTTCACCATAATCCATAGTATACACCGAAGTCGGTACAGAGTCATTACTCATAGGTAAGACGTTGATGTGAATTCCCCATAAAATACACATCTGGCGCGTGACCTGGCTGAGCGTTTCGCCCTTGTGCAAACGGCGGGTGCGTTCCAGGTGTAGGCCTAAATCTCGGTCTCCCAGGCGAAACCAGGTTGGGCCGCCCAAAGCGCCGATCTCTTCTAACGCTGAAAAGCTCTCGCCAGCCCGTCCCCAACCGGTGGCCGGGTTGGCAATGCCCGCCAGCGTGTAGCACACCGTGTCCAGATCCGGACAAATGGTCAAGCCAAGGTGTTCGAAATCATCGCCGGTATTGACAATAATCGTCAGGTCCTCGGGCGGCAGGCAGCGCGCCAGACCGTCCGCCAGCTTGGCTCCGCCAACGCCGCCGGCCAGTGCAACGACTTTCATCGGAACCTCGCGATCTCTGAAATGGGTCTAAGCCGGCGCTCTTTGGGGCTCTCAGCCGGGTAGCCGAGCAGCAGCAGTCCCTGCGCCTGCCAGGTCTCGGGTAGATCCAACGCCTGGTTGGCCGCCTGCGGCGCAAACAAGGGCGCACACACCCACACGCCTGCCAGACCTTCGGAGCAAGCCGCCAGGAGTAAATTTTCTCCGGCCATGGCCACGCTCTGCACGCCCATCAGGGTTTCGGCTTGTTGGCGGCGGGCATCTGGATAGATGTCTTCAAGACCCGTGTCCAGGCAGAGCAGGATGGCTGCCGGCGCGTCCAATAAGCGTTGCCTGGAACGCTCCACCTGCGCCTCAACCTGGGCGACTGGCAACCCGTCAGCAAGCAAGTCGCGCCGGAATTCAGCGCCCATCGCCTTGGCCAGGTCTTGTTTGCTTTGCATCTCGGTCAGGACTACAAATCGCCATGGCTGGCGGTTGTGGGCAGAGGGCGCCCAGGCGGCAGCCTGCAACAGGCGTTCGATTGTCTGATGGGGAACCGGCCTGGCCTGAAAACGGCGCACGGATCGGCGCGCTTCCAATATGCCTGTCACCGGTTGGCGGCGCACCAGCTCGCCGCGCAGCAAGTTCTGCGCCTGGCGATCGTTTAAGAATGCCAAGATGGTTTGTTTTTCGGTTTCGTCGCAGCCCAAGAGCAATTTGATCTCGACATCACGCTTGAATAAATCCACCGTCAGGATGACTGCATCCAACACTGGCGGGACTCGCGAGCCCAGCCAGACGTCGATGCCGCTGCCATCGCCGGCTGTCGTCCCCTCCAGGTAGCCATAATCCAACGGATAGGGCGGGCCAGGATACCGCGGATGCAATGACCCCTTGGGCCGGTCGATTGTTACCCGGCTGGAGGCCACCAGTGCATCTAAGCTCTCCCAAAAATTCTGATCCGGTTGCATTGGGCTTCCTTAACGGAACATATCCTGGTCCTTGGCGCGCAGCAATTCACTCAGGCGGCTTTCGCGCAGTTCATACGGAAAACCGCGCACGTGCACGACCGGCGTGCCTTCCGCAGCCTGTCCCATAATTAGCGAGGCGGCTGCGGCTAACTCATCCGCTGCGCCTACTTGGGTAATGCGAAGATGATAACCAAAAAGGTCGGGCGCCCCGCGTAAATCGACCAACCCTGGCAGCCCCGCCAGTCCGATGGCCACGCCTACCGTGCCCATCCGCCAGGCGCGCCCGTGCGAATCGATGATCATCACTCCCAGGCGCGCCCCACTGGCCGCCAGCAATCGCTGACGGATGGCATTGGCGGATGCGTCTGGGTCTTCAGGCAATAAAAGCACCCATTCTTCTGGATTGAGTTGCCCGGTCTCTCCTGGTTGTGGGTGGACATTGGAGTGATCTATCCCCGCGTTGGCGCACACAAACCCCAGGCGATGTTCAACGATGATCGTGCCAGGGCGGACGCGCAACACTTCCCGGCTCTCGCGCAGAACTAGCTCGACCAGGCGCGGGTCCTTTTCGCTTAATGCGGCCAGCTCAAGCGCCTGAGACGTGGGGTTCACCTGCGTGAGATGCACCAGGCGGCCTTCAGCCTTGGAAACGATCTTCTGCGCCAGCACCAGGTTATCGCCATCTTGCAAAACGAGCTGTGACCGGCCCAAGGCCTGCCAGATGATCTCGGCCAGGTCGTCGCCCGGCTGGACCAGCGGAAAGTCTTTTATCGAGGTCAGAGTTAAGCTAGACAAGGTATTAAGGCGATTCCAATCCAGCGACGTTGATTGTGGCCGTCTTGGCGCCGTAGCGCTTGTTGATACTGATCAGAAGCGAGGTAATTCCTTCGACAACCACAGCATTGTCGAGACCGCCGGCGTAGTAGGCGCGCATCCCGCCGGCTTTTGCCAGCGCAATCACCTGATCGGCAGCGTCTAGGTCATCGGCGCACACCAGCACATCCGTTTCCACCGGCCTGTCGAGCTTTTTCAAAGCATGCGCCGGTGCATTCTGAAAGGCAGCCACCACCCGGACCCCTGGTCCGAGCAAGTCTTGCGCCAGGCGGGCCGCTGAAGGCGGCGCCGGTGGGCGGGGATCGCGGAAATCGACCCGGGCAGTTGCGTCCACCAAGATTTTTCCCTGCAGGTGCTCCTTCAAGCTTTCCAGGGCAGCCTGGTGAGCGGTGGCCATCACGGTCAGCACGCAAATATCCGCCTGGCGGGCAGCCTGGCCGTTTTCGAGCCCTAATACGCTGCTTATACCAAGCTGTGCGTTAAGCTCTGCGGCAGTCGCCTGGGCTTTTTCGGCCTGGCGCGAGCCAATCAGAATCGGGAAACCAGCCTTTAGCCAGCGCAGGGCCAGGCCAGGACCTTCTTTGCCGGTGCCGCCCAGGATAGCGATGGTTGGGAGTGTTTGTTTTTCGGGCATTTTTTCTCCGCTTTCGATGAGCATTGGTCAAAATTTTGTTTGGCTAGCTGGCGCTTCTGGACGTGAATGGATGGCTATTGGGGACGTAACCCTGGTAGCGTTCCCAGACAGCCGGGGCTAATGCGCGCGCACGGGCGGCGATGGCCTCTTCGTCCAGGAAAAGCAGCCGGCGCTCCTGCATCAGGATTTTCCCGGCGACGATGGTCGTCGTCACGTTGCTTTCATGGAAGCCGAAAATGATCTGCCAGGGCAGGTTATCTGCGGTGAGCGGGGTATGGGGGCGATAATCCACCAGGATCAGATCAGCGAATGCGCCTTGCGCAAGCACACCGAGCTGCGCTTCAGGGAAGAATGAACCGGCGAGACTGGCGTTATTATAAGCCGCCATTTGGGCAACATCTGCGCCGTTCATCCGCCGTGGGTCGTGATGCCAGACTTTCTGCAGCAGATAGGCAAACTTCCACTCCTCCCACATCGTCGAAGTGAAACCATCTGTTCCGAGGCACACAGGGATGCCGGCGCGCAAAAGGCTCTCGACGGCTGCCGCGCCTACGGCGTTGTTCATATTGGATCTCGGCTGGTGGGTGACCCATGTGCCTGTCTCGCTCAACTTGGCGGTCTCGCGCGCATCCACGTGGACTGCATGGGCAATAATCGTCCGCGGCCCCAGGATTTCATGCGTTTCCAGGCGGTCAACGACCCGCAGGCCGGATTTTGCCAGGCTGTCATATTGATCCGATTCGTGCTCGGCCACATGGATATGAAAACCTACCCCAACCGGCGCCGCCTGGCGGCAGGCCTCCAGGGTGCGCCCGGAGAGCGTCAGGCTGGCGTGCAGACCAAAGGTGGCTGCCACACGCCCATCTGCAACTCGTTCGTTTCGCACCCTTTCAATAAAACGCACGTTCTCTCGAATCCCAGCCTGGGATTTGTCAGCCCCATCCCGGTCGGTAACCTCGTAACATAAGACAGCCCGCAATCCGAAATGGTCGACAGCTTCGGCGATGATGTCCAACGAGCCATCGATGGCATTCGGCGAAGCGTGATGATCGACCAGGGTCGTTGCGCCATGGCGGATCGCCTCGACCAGCATGACCTCTGCAGACGCACGTACATCTCCCTCCGTCAGCGACTTGTCAAGCGGCCACCAAAGCTTTTGTAGGATTTCGGGAAAATCCTTAGGCGCTGGTCCGGGAATGGCCAAACCGCGCGCAAAAGCGCCGTAAAAATGGGTATGAGCCACAATGCTACCCGGCATGACGTACTGCCCGTGTGCGTCCAGTTGTTCTGCTTGCGGATGGCGTTCGATCAGCTCAGCCTGAAGCCCGATCTCGTCGATCCTGTCGCCATCGATATGGATGGCATGCCCCTCCAGAATGCGGTTGGGCGTTTCCCAGGTAATCAGTTTACCATTGACGATTAACATACATTCCCTCACTTAATCATTGAAATCAATCGAAGACTGTTTGCCAGTCTGGGTTGGCAAAGGCGGTAAATACATCCTGGATGTGGCGCTGGTTGGTGCGCTGGCCTGAGGCGCGTCTCCCACGTCTGCCCAACCGCCTGGCAAAGTCCAACCGCCATCGGCGCGCTCACGCACCATCAACAGCTTGCCGCCTCGAAAGACGGCCGACCTGACGTCCACGCGCGGCGTGGCGTAGCCGGTTTGGGCCTTGAAAGCCTCGGTGAGACTGGTAACGTCTAACCCGGAGTATTCGCCGATGATCTCAACGGCAATTTCGCTCAGGCGCGTGTAGCGTTGCAGGTCAAAATCATCCCGTGCGTAATGCCGGCCGGTTTGGGATAAAGCCTGGATTTCACGCCCCCACGACAGCCAGCGTGGGATTTCCGGATCACTCATTTTCCCTCCACTGTCCCCAATTCGCATCCCATGCTTATTGGGGTGGGTTCATCTGTCTGACAATCTCAGCCTGATCTACCGGCAGATGGTCAACGCGCACCCCTACGGCGTTATAGATGGCGTTTGTAATGGCCGGGGTGGTCGGGATGCTTACAATTTCCCCGACGCCTTTTGCCCCGTAAGGCCCTTCGGCGACCGGATGCTCGACAATGATCGGCGTGATCTCTGGAGTCATCAGGATGGAGGGCATTCGATAGCGCGCCAGCCGGTCAGTGAACACTTTCCCCTCTTCGACGATGAAATCTTCGGTCAGCGCGTTGCCGATCCCCATCATAATTCCGCCTTCCACCTGTCCCTTAAGACCTAACGGATTGATCGCCCGCCCGACATCGTTGGCAGCGATTACGCGTAGCACGCTCACCTCGCCCGTATGCGTGTTCACTTCTACTTCCGCGGCCTGAGCGGCAAAGGAAAAAGCAAAGTGCATGTCCCCGCCCTGACCGAGCGGCTGTGTGGCGGGCGCCCAATATTCATACAGTGCGCGTGGTTCTCGACCTTCAGCCCGCATCATGGCTACCACATCTCCCAGGGGTACGGCCTGGCCGTTGACCTGCGCCAACCCCTCTACAAAGCGGATCTTTTCCGGCGGGTAATCGAATTTCTCGGCCAGGGTCGCGGCGACGGCCTGACGCAGGGTCTGAGCGGCGTGTCGGGCCGCGTTGCCTGTCACGAAGGTTTGGCGCGAAGCGGTGGTCGGGCCGCCATCAGGAGTCAGGTCGGTGTCCATGACCAAGACTTTGACACGCTCGGCGGGTACGTTGAATTCCTCAGCTACGGTCATGCGGAGTACAGTTACAAGTCCCTGGCCTAATTCGGCCGAAGAAGTGCGCACTTCGAGACCGCCATCGGAATACAATTCGACCTCCGCGCCAGCTTTATCCGGCGCGCCCCCGCCCAATCCGGTGTTCTTATACGCCACTGCAATCCCCCAGGCGCGGCGCAGGTGCGGGGCGCCCGGCGCGGGTTTGGACACAAAGGGGCTCTCTCCAGCCTGGCGGTACAGCTCTTCTGCCACCCGCTCAATACACTCTGTCAAACCCACGCTTTCCCGCAGCAGTTGTCCGGTATTGGTGGTGCTGCCGACGTGTAGGGCATTCTTGAGGCGCAGTTCGACTGGGTCAATATCCAGCTTCTTAGCCAGCATATCCATCATACTTTCCACGGCAAAAGCAGACTGAGTGACGCCAAAACCGCGAAAAGCGCCGGCAGGCGGGTTGTTCGTGTACATGGCGTAGCAATCGGCGCGGGCGTGCTCCACATCATATGGGCCTGACGAATGGGTAGTGGCGCGCGTCAACACCTTTTCGCCAAGTGAGGCATAGGCGCCCGTGTCTCCGTACAGCTCGGACTCCACCGCACTCAGGCGTCCATCGCGCATTGCGCCAAGCTTGACCCGGATCTGGGTGGCATGGCGTTTGGGGTGTACCAGCAGGCTTTCATGACGATCGAAAAGCAATTTGACTGGCCTTCCGGTGGCGACCGCCAATAAGGCCACATGAATCTGGCCCATGATATCTTCTTTGCCGCCAAAACCGCCGCCCATGAGCTGCCCGATCACACGCACGCGCTCCTCCGGCCAGCCGAGCACGCGCGCTGTCTGGCTGCGGTCTGAATATGGAATCTGTGAGCCAACGTATATTTCGAGCCGGCCATCTGCCGTCATACGGGCGATACTGCACTCCGGTTCCAGGAAAGCGTGGTCGGTGATCTGGGTGTGAAAAGTATGTTCCAGAATCACATCCGCTTTGGCAAAGCCCTGGGCCATGTCGCCTTTTCGTACCTTGATGTGCTTGAGTAAATTTCCGTTGGGATGTAGCGCCGGAGCGTCCGGTCGACGCGATTGGACCGGGTCGCTGATTACAGGCTGCGGTTCGTATGTCACTTCGATCAATTCTAGCGCCTGAGAAGCGATCTCACGCGTCTCGGCTGCTACAATCGCTACCGAATCGCCGACATAACGTACTCGCTCCCCAACGCCTACCATCGCCGGCCAGTCGTAAATGACCAGACCATGGTTGTGCTCGCCGGGGATGTCAGCCGCGGTCAGCACAGCCGCAACGCCGGGCAATTGGCGGGCTTTGCTTACGTCGATCTGCTTGACGATTGCATGCGGTTGCATGGCGCGCTTGGCGCGCGCATGAAGCATGCCCTCGAAATGCAGGTCGTCTGTATAGAGCGCCTTGCCGGTGACTTTTTCGACTGCATCAGGGCGCGCTTGTACGGTTCCAATCACTTGAAGTGGGGCAGTAGTGGCAGGCAAGGTCGGAGGAAGAATCTGTTCGCCTGTATTCAGGCTGTGGGCAGCGGCCTGTATGGCAGAGATGATGGTTGGATAACCAGCGCAGCGGCACAGGGTATCCTTCAGCGCCTGGCGGATTTGGGCCTCGCTGGGGTCTGGCTCGCGCTGCAACAGGGCAAAAGCAGTCATCAACTGCCCTGGAATACAGAAACCACACTGTACGGCGCCATACTGGATGAATGCCTCCTGCAGGGCATGTAATCGCCCATTTCCGGCTTTGGATTGGCCCTTTGCCTGGGCTGCCAGCCCTTCGATGGTCAGAATCTGCTTCCCGTTCGCCCTTGCCGCGGGATAATTGCATGACAAAACCGGCTCGCCATCCACCAGCACGGTACAGGCGCCGCATTCCATCTCATTGCAGCCGATCTTGGCGCCGGTCAGTCCAAGGCGTTCGCGCAGCAGATCTGAGAGCATCTCGCCCGGCTGCGGTTCGATTTCGATCGTTTTACCATTAATCACGAGTTCCATACAACCCATCCCATTTTTTATTGAAGCATATTGGAAGCGTTGCATCCAATCTGCTTCAATAAATATCTTCTCAAAACATCTCGGAGCGCTCCCAGGCAGTGGCGAGCGTTTCCTCAAGCAAGACGCCGGCCATATGGCGGCGATATTCAGCCGTGGCGCGATGTGGGCTGGTGCGGAAATGCGCCTCTGCCAGCAAGGCCTCGCGTGCATCCGCCAGGCATGCGGCGTTTGGCGATCTCCCAGCCAGGATCTGTTCGGTCTTCCGCGCACGGAAGGGAACCGGCCCGGCCGGACCGACCGTCAGGCGAGCTTGCTTGATCCGTCCTCCGTCCCTTTCCACCCAGGCAGCCATATTGAGGATGGCAATCGCAACACCTTGCGGGCGCATCACCCGCCGAAAAGCAGAGGCTTGCCCAGGTTGGCGGAGCGCCAGGGAAAAGCCCACCAATAACTCCTGGCGTGGGATTAACGTTGAGCGGCCCGGGCCTGAGAACAAGCTCTCGACCGGTGCAAAACGGCAACCATCCAGGCTGGCAATTTCAGCCAGGGCGTCCATTGCCAGCAGCGAAATGGCGCCATCCGCAGCCGGCAAGGCGTGCCCGACGTTTCCCCCCAGGGTGGCCGTGTTGCGTACTTGCGGCCCGCCAATCAGGCTGCAAGCTTCATAGACTGCCTGGATATGCTGTTGAACCAAAGGCTCTGTTATGATCCGGTTAAGCGGCACAGCCGCCCCAATATAAAGGCGGTCCTGGCGGATTTCGATGGCGCTCATTTCAGGAATGGTAGTGACGTCGACCAGCATGTCGACAGGCGCGTGGCGACCTTGCTGTAAATCGAGCAGCAAGTCCGTTCCGCCGCCAACCAGGCTGACTTCCCCTGGCGTCGCAGCCAGGGTTTCTAAAGCATCTTGGAGATTACGAGCGAGGTGATAGTTCTTCCAGAGGGTCATGGATCGGCGGACCTCAAACGAACAGAAATTTGACTGGCGGCGCTTTTCGACGGGCGTCTTTACCTGGCCCGACGCCGGTGCAGGCACGACCTGCACCGACCACCGATCCGAATACCCAATATTTTAACACGGAATAGCGTGATAGAGCCGAAAAATAACGTATAATCGCTGCAACCCAGGGAAGGCGCTGTACCAGCAAGCGCCATTCACATTGACGAGCCAATTACAGCCAGATAAGGCAAATAAGGAAATATGATGACCACAACTCTCGATAAGACCCTCGCCTTTGCCTACGAAAATCGCCAACGCTTTCTCGACGAATTGATCGAATTTGTTAGCATTCCTTCCATATCGACTGACCCAGATTCTAAACCAGCCATGCAGCGCGCAGCCGAGTGGGTCGCCGGTCAATTGGATCGGTTAGGTTTTACACAGATCCAGATTTTCCCAACTGCTGGCCATCCGGTGGTATATGGCGAGAAATTCGAAGCCGGCCCAGGAAAACCTACCGTCCTGGTCTACGGCCATTATGACGTCCAGCCGGCCGAGCCGCTTGATCTGTGGATCAGCCCGCCTTTTGAGCCCACTCAACGCGGCGAGAACTTGTATGGGCGCGGCGCCTCTGATATGAAGAGCCAGGTCATGGTCAGCCTTAAAGCCGCCGAAGCCTGGACGAAGAACGGCGCTCTGCCGGTTAATTTGAAGTTCATTATCGAAGGCGAGGAAGAAATCGGTTCGCCCAACCTGGCTAAATTCATCGCCGGGCATAAGGCTCTGTTGGCGTGCGATTACGCGGTTAATCCTGACACCGGCATGATCAGCGCGGACGTACCTACCATCACTTATGGCTTGCGTGGACTGGCATATTTTGAGATCCGTTTGAACGGCCCCAGCCATGACCTGCATTCAGGGATGTACGGTGGAGCAGTCCACAACCCGGCCCAAGTGTTGTGCGAGCTGATCGCCGGCATGCACGACGCCCAGGGTCGCGTCGCCTTACCTGGTTTTTATGACTCGGTGCGGCCACTCGAAGCAGAAGAACGCGCTGAATTGGATCGCTTGCCCATGGGGAAAGATTTCTATCTACAACAAACCGGCGCGCCGGCTTTGTACGGCGAGGCAGGTTATACGCCGGTCGAACGCGTCGGTGGGCGTCCGACCCTGGAGGTTAACGGTTTGCTCTCCGGATTCACAGGAGAAGGCTCAAAAACTGTGCTGCCGGCCCAGGCTATGGCTAAGATTTCCATGCGTCTGGTACCCGACCAGGATCCACAGCAGGTTTACCAGCAGCTTTGCCAATATCTGAGTGTGCGTGCCCCAGAAACGGTGCGCTGGGAAGTGATCCCATTAGCAGGCAGCCCCGCTTCGATCACCGATCGAAACCTGCCGGCAGTAACTGCGCTTAGCCAGGCTTTACAAGATACCTGGGGCGAGCGCCCGCTGTTCAAACGCGAGGGCGGAAGCGTACCGGTAGTGGGACAAATGCAAGACATTCTGGGTGTAGAATCAGTTCTGACCGGGTTTGGTCTGCCCGACGATAACTTGCACGCTCCTAACGAGAAGGTGCATTTGCCCACGTACTATCGCGGCATTGAAGCCTTCATCCGCTTTTATCATTATCTCGGGAACCTTTAGACGCTAATCTAATCTGCATCTCCCGACCGGAAATGCAGATTAGATTAAGATCTGTTTATCCCAGGGTTGACGCAGGTACTACTCGCCTTTACAATCCTTGATATGAGCGAAAGATTACCCTCCTACGGCGGGCAGGCGGTTATCGAAGGCGTGATGATGCGCGGCTCACAAAACGTGGCGATTGCCATGCGCGCTCCCGATAACGCGATTGTGGTTCACTCAGAACCTTTGAACAGCCTGTATAAGAGTAAATACGCCAAGACGCCTTTTTTGCGTGGCCTGGTGATGCTATGGGATGCGCTTGGCCTGGGAATGCGCGCCCTGACGCTTTCGGCCAATACCCAGACAGGCGAAGATGACAAGTTAGAAGGCCCACAGCTTTATCTGACCCTGGGCGTCTCCCTTTTGCTCGGGGTTGGCTTGTTTTTCCTGCTGCCTGCCTTCATAGGACAACTCAGCGAGCGCTGGTTGGGATTGAATGCGTGGTGGGGCAATCTGTTGGAAGGGGTGATTCGGCTGGCCTTATTGGTCTTGTACATCTGGGCAGTTGGGCGCTTGCCGGATATCCGGCGCGTGTTCGCCTATCACGGTGCAGAGCATAAGACCATCAATGCCTTTGAAGCCGGTTCTGAGCTTACTCCTGAAAAAGTCTCTCAGTACTCGCTTGAGCATCCACGCTGTGGTACAGCATTCCTGTTGACCCTGGTGCTCTTCTCCGTCCTGGTTTTTAGCCTGCTAGGACCATTGCCGATGGGTTTACGCCTGGTCAGCCGGATTATTATGCTGCCCGTGCTGGCAATGCTGTCCTATGAATACATTCGCTGGACTGCCAATCACTTGAACTCACCATTTGTCCGTTGGATGATCAGACCCAATATGGCGCTGCAACATTTGACCACCCGCGAGCCCAGCCTGGAAATGTTAGAAGTATCGATCGCAGCTTTCAACGCCATGGTCGTTCAGGAGCGCCAGATCAATTTCTAGGCGGGGTAATGCCCATCACGGCGCCATGCTCGGCCTGCGATACTCATGCGCCCCTCACCGTCTAACCACCTTACTCTGCACCTGCAAGCATTTGCGTTTCTGGTCTGCCTTGGACTGATCCTTACGGCCTGTGTCGGTTGGCCAGGCCTCCCAACCCAACCCTCTACCTTGGTCCCATCTGAAACGAGTATACCTTTGCCGGACCTGGTGGTTGTTTCTGCGCAAATCGAGTCATCAGCAGAGCGCATCTGCGACGATCCGGCTGCGGGATTATTCTTGCACGTCATAGTCAAAAACCAGGGCAGCGCGCCGGCAGGCGCGTTTGCGATTGACATCAATGGAAACCGGCAATCTGTAACTGGCGGGCTCGCCCAGGGCCAGGAATATGAGTTCAAAATCGATAGCGTGTCGAGTAACGTTCGTCTCTTGCTCGATCCGGCCGGGCAAATACAGGAGAGCGACAAGACCAACAACGATTATTCTGCTCAAATTACTTTCCCCACTCTGCCGGCGGAATGCCAGCCTACCCCCACGCCGCAAGCGGTCACCGAAAGCCCACAATTCACCTTGCAAGGGCATACCGCGGCAGTTTTAGGCGTGGCTTTTTCTCCGGATGGCAACCTGCTGGCCTCTGGATCAGTGGATAATACACTGCGCCTGTGGCGAGTTAAGGAAGGCAGCCTGCTGCGCACCATGCAAGGCCATCCATTTCCCGTATCGGTAGTGGAATTCTCCCCAAATGGCGCGGTGCTGGCCACCGGTTCCCCCGATGGGATTATCCGTACCTGGTCGGTCTCGAATGGATTATTGGGTAAAACCTTGCAGGCCCATGCCGGCCGAATTTTGGATCTGGAATATTCGCCAGATGGAAAATTGCTGGCTTCTAGCGCCGATGATTTCACGGTGCGCATTTGGAATGCAACGGATGGCCGGTTATTGAAGACAGTGGATGAAGGCATGACGCTCGTTAACAGCCTGACCTTTTCTCCAGATGGTAAGACGCTCGTCTGGGCTGAGCAGGATGGTAGCTTGCGCGTATGGCGTATCGCCGATGGGGCCTGGCTCAACCACCTGCATGGCCTGCCTCAGCCAGCCTCCAGTATTGCGCTATCATCAGACGGTAAGTTGCTCGTATCGGGCTACCAGGATGGGCGCATTCAATTCTGGTCTTTTCCGGATGGGACTTTGCTGAATACCCTAACCGCCCAGCAGGGTGCTATCACCGGGCTGGCATTTTCGCCGGACGGCGCCTGGTTGGCTGTAAGCTCACGTGATCCCAACTTGCGCCTATGGCAGCTTAACTGGACTGAAAAAGGCAGCCCGGCGGGCGTCTCTACACTAGAATTGAAACCCTCCCTGGCGCGCGAGTTCATCGGGCACACTGGAAACATTAATAGCCTGGCCTTCTCACCCAAAGGGACCTTGCTGGCATCAGGATCCGACGATGCCACCCTGCGCATATGGGCGATACCTGAAAAATAGTCTCAACCTGTTAAAGCCGTCTAAAAATAGCTGGTTTCCTAGAACTTAAATATGGTCAAGAATAAACGAACAATCTACCTCATCATACTGGGCCTTTCCCTGGTGTGTCTGGCGTTAATCCCGGGCGGTCTGTGGTTATGGAATAACCTGCGCCCGCTGCCTATCGAAAAGGATCACCTGATCTTTCAGGGCGTCCAATATCAGCGCCAGGTCCGGTTTAGCCCACGGCCGATGGTTGTGCATATTGTGACTGTTGACCTGCGCCAGCGTGGGTTGTCGTTACTGGTTACCCCAGGCGATCCCAAGGCAGAGCAGCCGCTGACGGCGCGCACCACCTCGCGTTTCCAGCAAGAGTTCGATGTGCAAATCGCGGTTAACGGAGATGGTTTCACACCCTGGCGCTCGAACAGCTTGCTTGACTATTATCCGAAAGCTGGCGACCCGGTCACACCCCTGGGCCTTGCTGCCGCCAAAGGGGTAGTCTACTCCGCCAACCCCCACAACCAGCCGGTTTTATACCTCTCGCGCAACAATCAGGCGCGCTTCAACTCGCAGCCCGGGCGCATTTACAATGCCATATCCGGCAATACCATGTTGGTGGAACAGGGAAGGCCGGCCCAGTTAGGTCAAAGCAATCCCGGAAACGATTCGGCTGACACGTTGGCTGAGAAAAATCAACCCCGTACGGCCATAGGCCTGGATAAACGAAACCGGAAATTGATCCTCGTTGTGGTGGACGGCCGGCAGCCTGGTTATAGCCAGGGCGCCACCTTGAGCGAGCTGGCGCAAATCATGATCGAGGCTGGTGCACATACTGCGATGAACCTGGATGGAGGTGGTTCATCCACTCTGGTCATGCAAGGCAAAGATGGTCAGCCAGCGGTCTTGAATTCACCGATTGACAACCACATCCCGGGCCGTGAGCGGAATGTCGCCAACCATCTGGGTATCTTTGCTCCGGCTATCAATGTTGAGGACTAAAAAATGTGGCCGGCGAAACCGGCCACATTTTTTAGGAATGCTTAGCCCTCTTGGGGGCACACATCTGGGCATAGATCCGGCCGCAGCACGGTGAAAGTCAGCTCGAACTGGTTCCAGTGCGTCAGACTGGGTGAATTGCATCCGTTCGAAGTGCGCTTCCATGCCCAAAGGCGCAGCAAGTAAGCGCAGCATTCTGGAAAGTCCGAACCTCGAATGGTGACTTTGTAGTCGCCGCCATACCATTGTGGTCGCGGCGCGCCCTGCAATAATGCGTTGGCATAATCCGGTCCAACAACAGGGGTCGAATCAGGCATAAATATGCCGGTTCCCGTCCCGATGTAGAAGGATTGCGATACGCCATATTCAAAGCGCATCCAGTACGCCTCTAGATGCCCGTCCTCGAGCGTAGTCGGGCAGGTCACACTGAAGTGGATGGTCAGCGTGTCGTCTGGATCCAGGCGCACGATGTCACAAGCATTGATGCAGATCTCGTCCACCTGGCCTTCATTCTTGCATACTTTGCGAATGTAAGCATCTGGTTCATCGGTGCATTGGTGAATGATGGTGCACGGGTGGGCCGGGGTGGGCAGCGGGTGGTTCGAACCCTGGTTGTCCAGCCGGATGTAGACCATTTCAGCCGAAGTCTGGCCGCAGGTTGGCAAGATGCGTTCACTGGACATGATCAGGTTATCAGCAGCATCTGTGGCATAGCCAACAAAGCGTAAATGATATAAGCCATCTGGCGTCAAGCCCAGGTTCGCCAGGGTGTCAAAGATGAACAGGGTGTCGTAATCATTCCAGATTACGGCGCCCCCAAAGCGTGGAATAGCCGGATGCAGATCCTCATAGTGCCTGCGGGTGACGATCACCATTTGCCCGTTCTTTAGCCCAGGCGAGAAATCCCCGGCCGGCACTGGCGTCATCGCCGCCCCGTTCCAATAACTGCGCCCGTAGCCTCCAAAGGCAGGGATCGGCAGATCGGAAAAAGCGCCGCCGTTGAACGAGTATTGCACCTTAAAGTAATCTACGTCCCAACCTACAGCACCGCGCATGCGTAGTGCGCCATAGAAGGGACGATCTTGTCGGGTAGCTGTGTAAGAATAACCGCGTAAATCCGGCGGGCCGGCGGTAACGCCGATCTGATCTGTGGGTACACAATGCACCCAGGTAAGCTTCAAGCATTCGGGGCACTCTGGGTCACGGCAGCTCGGGATGCAGCAAGCCTTATTATTGGCCAACAAGGTGACGTTTAAACTGGTTGGTATATCCCAGCGTGTCTGTGCGTTGGTCTCGGTATAGATTTCATTGACGCTGCCGTTGCAGGGTTGAGTGACCCTGAAGACGATGTCAGGAGCGCAATCGCCCCAGTTCGGCCACCATGGCCAGACATGCAGAGCTTCCAGCTCTGGGGAACGCGGCAAAACCTGCATCAGCGCCTCGGCTGAGACCGGCGCGCCTATGTCGGCCATCTCTGGCAAGGCGGTTCTGTTCATGGCAGCTGAGCTTAAAAGCTTTCCAGGCATGGAGGCGGAAGTATCCAGGAAGCTTTGGAGGAAAGTCGGATCTGGGTCGGGAGGCGGCGGTCCCGGAGGAAACGGGATTTCCGCAGTCGCCATCAACTCACGGATGCGACGGAGTACATCTGGATCGATTGTCCATACGCGCTCCAACCAGGGGTAAAAGCGCAGGCAGCACCAGGTAAACGTGAATGTAAAAGTACCGTCGATGGCGGTCACCGCGCTGCCAATCAGATCACGGCTGCACCACCACAAGAAGCAATCCACATCATAAATGTCAACCTTAGCGCCAGGTACAGCCTCATCGCACCAGCGCCAGCGGTGATGGATAGGGTCCCATTCCCAATGCCGGCACACCACCCGGCCGCGGATGGTATACGTGCGACAGCAAAATACCCAACACAGGTAGAGGCGCGGTTCGACCAACAGCGTGCCCAGGTTGAGCTGCGCCTTTTGTGGCTTGCCGCGTTTTGCTTCTCCTTCGTCTGGCTGCTTTTTCGTATCGCTGATTTCCACGGCCATACTGAAGGTCTCCAGACCGAAAAACTCTCGATCTGCGACGTTCGGTCCTACGAAAATCGTCGGCGGGCAGGGGCGGCGGCCGATCGGTAGCTCAAAATCTAATCCAAATGGTATGAGCCGTTCTTTATAACTTGCCGGCTTGACCACTGTCGAACCCAATACTTCGCCCTCCCTGGCGAGTACCACTCTCAAATCTAAATCTGATTTAAAATCGCCTTCTGCTATCTGTCTTAGATCTAAAGTACCCTCAATTCTAGCCATCGTTAACTCCTCATTCTGGTCCGCCCTCCTGCCGTAACTAGAGGAAAGCGGTGATCAATGTGGGACGGTGTTCGACAATCCGAACACTTCCTGGCGGCAATACCGTTGGCAGATGATTTTATTGTCGCAAATAAATTACACAAAGTCAAGTTAATAATTGGTTAAAAAACATCTTATTTATACGATTATAAAATGAATAACGTAGGGGAATCTATTTCTCCGGGTTGCAACCCGGTGCAAAAAGGATCGATAAAACTGGGGTTATCCAGGCCTTTTTGGACAACCCCTTCGCGAAAACGAAAAAGTGATTTATCAGTGGTTGAGAAAATAGAGATGATTTCTAGGAATCTGGCAGTCGCGCATGTATTCTTCCCCCAAAACGCATCCAGGCAATCTGGCCATCTGTGGCGCGTAAAAATTCGCCGTAGGCATCTTTCATCGGTTCATCCAGAGCTATGAATCGGTCTTCGGCGTACAGCGCCATGCGTACCGGCGGCGGAGCCTGGGGCGGAGGGCTATCTGGGGTCGGGAAACCGCCTTTCGGGGTATCCTGCAGGATCAGGCCGGCGTCACCCAAGGTGATTTCAAAAATATCCGCCGCTGCTTCGTACCGTCCTATGTAGGCGCGTAGCGCAGGTTCAGGCAGGACCAATGGAAGCGCTTCCGGCAGGCTTAGCCCAAGATATTCCTTCGTCGCCAGATCCGCAATTTTGTACGTTAAGGATCCGCCTTCATCGCTGTTCGTGAACACCGCCACGGAGAAATTGCTGGATGGGACCATTCTCAACAGGGTCACCTGGCCGTTGGCGCCCCCGCCATGCCCGACCCATCGCGTTTGATCGACCGGGGTGATCATCCAACCCAAGCCCATGTGGTTTAGCCCTGTGGTAGGGAATAGCGGAGTCTGCATCTGAGCCAGGGATGACTGGCTGAGCAGGCGATCTCCAGCCGCGTTCGTCCCATCGCCCATGTGGAAGCGGGCATAGCGGAACAAATCTCCCATGGTGCAGACAATCCCGCCTACCGGGTGAGCAGCGCGGCCAATCGCCCAGGGCCGGGCGACTTTGGGCTTGCGGTCGACCACTTCGTGACCGACAGCAAAACGACGCGTGATCACGTCCTCGGCGAAGAAATATGTGTTTTTCAAACCAAGCGGATCCAATACTAACTCTTGCAGCGCCTGCTCGTAACAGGCGCCTGTCACAACTTCGATGACACGCCCGGCCAGGTAAAATCCGGCGTTGTTGTAGCTCCACACCTGGCCTAGCGGTGTAAGCTGCTCCAGGTCGGCCATCTTGGCGACCATTTTGGCTAGGGCGTCCTCGCCAGGCCCAAAATCGTTGAAGTAATCTCCGACCCAGCCGCCAGTATGGGTCAACAGATGTCGCAGAGTCACTTGCTGCGCTACGCTTTCATCCGCCAATGTCAAATCTGGCAAAATGTTACGAACGGGTTTGTCTAATGCCAGCCTGGCCATCTCGACCAGGCGCATGATAGCAGTGGCGGTAAAAGTCTTGGTGATCGAGCCGACCTGGAAAAGCGTATCTTCCGTCACCGGCAGCGGATGTTCCAGGTTAGTCATCCCAAACCCGGCAATCCATTCCCGGTCCTTATATAAGATGCCCACCATCGCTCCTGGGATGGGCAGCCGTGCCATTTCCCTGGCGACTTCGTCGCAGATCAAAAGAAACTTGTCATTGAGATCGGTTTTTATGCTCATTTTGTTCCTTTTCATTTTTGCAGCATCACGGCGATTGCATCATCGCTTCTCTGCGATTAGATCAAGACGCGTGAGAGGAATTCTGGCAGGCCGCGTGCACCAGGCCGGAGACGGAATAGCGCCCCGGCGCCGGGGCCCTCCTCGGCCCTGTTCCCGCCCGCGAGCGCGGTGGTGATATACAACTCGCTCAGATCTGGGTCGCCGAATGTCAGGCTGGATACCTTTCAGGTTTCATTTTTCTAGCGACTTTTTGAAATAATAGTTCGTATGTCTTGGCGGGCAATCATCAACGCGTCCGACAAGCTCATAGCCATGCTGCTGGTAGAAACCAGGCGCTTGAAAACTATAACTGCCCAGGATGATGATGGAACATCCGCGATCGCGCGCTTCTTGTTCGGCTGCGACCAACAATTGCTTTCCCAGGCCTTGTCCTTGCATGTCTGAGCGCACCCATAAGAATTCAATTTCACACAAGCCGGCCCAGGTATACCCGGAGATGCCGGCAATGATCTCATAATGCTCGCCTCGCAGGAAAATCGCCAGCCCTCGACCATCAAAGGCGCCGGTCTGTGTCATGTTGTACTGGTTGATTTGTTCTTCGAGAAACCTGAGATCGTCTGGCGCAGGTTCATCTTCTACAACGATGACATGCTTTTGCATCAATTGTTTTCTCCTGGCGAACTGAGCGAGAGCACGCTTCTCTCAACTCCCACATTCTACGTCAACTCGATTGGCAAGGCAAGTTTCAAAGCGATCAAGCCGCTAAAGTGGATCAGATCCTTCATAAATTCATCCGTGATCAACGGTTCTGATCGGCGCGCGCCCACCAAAGGTAAGTCGCCAACATACCGCCCAGGGCGGTCAAAAGCACGATCCAATAGCTGATCGCCGGTAAGGGGGTTTTCGCCTGCGCATACAGCCCCGGCACGGCCCAGGGGAAAATTTCACCCCGACCCACAATCGCGGCCAGGCTGGACATCATCAGCGTCAGTACGGCTGCGCCGACCGGCAGCAAATAGCCCCGCCCCAGGCTGGCGAAAAACGCGAAGGGTGTCACGACCAGGATCGACAGGCAGGCGCTGACCAATACCCGTAGGCTGCCTGGCCAGATCACACCCGCTACGCCGCCCGGTATCTGCATGATCGCGCCCATACCCAGCCCAGCGCCGAACATGACCACCGTCATTGCGACGCACCAGATTGCGGTGACGATAAATTTTGCCAACAGGATGCTTGCGCGCGGCACAGGTACGGCAAGCATATCTTTGACTGTGCCGTCGACAAATTCGCGCCCGAACACCCAGCTAATGATCAAGACGAAAAAAATGAACCCGCCGACGGCTGCCAACTGGCCAAACATAAACAAGTAGTTCGCCCAATCCATCCCGGCATAGGAAACCAGGTTCGCTTTGGCGCTGATCAGGCCGATCTTTTGAGAAAGCTGCGGGTTCTTGGCGACATAAATCAAGAAGGCGATCCCCAGGGGCATAAACAAAGAACCTAAGGCGATCCACAGGGGCATTCTGGAGCGCCAGGCTTTGCGCGCCTCGACCCAAAGGGTATCGGGCAGGTTGTTCATTGTGGGTAAGCCTCTGCGCCAATCAGCCGCAGGAAATACTGCTCCAGATATTCCTCTTCTACCAGCACCTGCATAGGTGGGCTCCCAGCGTTGACCAGCAGGCGGTTGATCTCATCAGGATGCTCTACGGCCACAGCCTCCTTAAGCTTGATGCTCCCATCCGGCAGGATTTCGGCTTGCAACCCTGCTGTCAGCAGGGTTCGCTGGGCATCCTCCACCTGGCGCGCTCGTAACAGAAGCCATCGCCTTCGATTGCGTTCCAGCTCGTCAATGCTCAATTCCTGCAACAGCCGGCCTTCGTGGATGATCCCGATGCGCTGAGCCAGGCGTGAGACCTCGGCCAGGATATGGCTGGCCATGAAGACTGTCACGCCCTGTGCGCGAGTCAGCTCAAGCAGCAGCTCGCGAATCTCGACAATCCCGGCCGGGTCCAGGCCATTGGCCGGCTCATCCAAAATCAGCAGCCTTGGAGCGTGGAGGAGCGCCTTCGCTATCCCCAGGCGCTGGGCATTGCCCTGCGAAAGCGTGCCAGCCCGCTGGTTGGCATAGGCCGCCAGGTCCAATCGCTCGATCATCTGCCCGACTGACTTCGGGTCGGCGCCGGGGTGCAGGCGTCGGGCGACCTCCAGGTTTTCGGCCACCGTTAATTCCGGATAGGCACGTGGGATCTCTACCAGGTATCCCACCCTGTCCCATGGTTCCCGGCTGGCCAGATGCACACGAGTCTGTAGTACACTGGCGTATCCACTGCTGGGTCGGATCATGCCTAACAACATGCGGATGGTGGTGGTCTTGCCTGCGCCATTCAATCCCAGGAAAGCGTAAATTTCGCCCTCGGTCACGCGCAGCGAAAGCTGCCCGACGGCCAGTATGTCGCCGTATTGTTTGCTGAGGCCGACGGTTTCAATTGCAAGTTTCATAGCGAAAATTATACCTCTCGATACGCCTGTATAGGTTCAGCGATAGACAAGGTAGATTGATGCCGACTTGGCGCTAAAATCTTTTTTTTGAATATAATATAAGCAACAAGATGAAAAAGCATGTATTTCGCTCATCGATCAAACAGATATCATGAATAAATATGGCTGCCTGCCAGGCAAAATGGATTAGGCGTAAAAAGGAAATGGAAAAATCATGAAATCCTTCAAACTCCGCCCGGCCGAGCCGGAACATGACTTCGCCCAGCTCGCCGCCTGGTTCACCCTCCTGGAGGACGAACCAAACACAGAACAGGGCCTTAAGGAGTATTACGAAAAGGCCAGGCCGCGCATCATCCAGATGCTTGCTCAGGATGAACAGGGCGAGTTGCTTGGTTTTTATTGGGCAGCGCGCGATCGCTTAATGCCCGAGCGGCTGGATTGTTATTTATTTGTTGAACCGGAGCAACGCGGGCAGGGGGTGGGCGGCCGGTTATACGCAGATTTTGAACGCGTCGTAGCCGAAATGCAGGCAAAAACCCTGCGTTTTAGCGTCTGGGATAATTGCCCCGAATGCCGGGGGTTTGCCGAACGGCGCGGCTTTCACGAGCGCGCCCACCGGATTGGGATGACATTGGATCTGGCTGCATTCGATGATCGACCGTACGATGCGCTGATCGAGCGACTTGCGGGCGAAGGATTTCGCTTTACTTCACTGGAAGGACTGGGAAACACCGAAGAGGCGCAGCATAGATTATATAATTTAAACGACGCTACCTCGCTCGATACGCCCGGAGCGGATGGCGAACATCCCTGGGCTTCCTTTGAGGATTTTCGGGAAAGGGTGTGCCAGGCGGATTGGTACAAACCGGGCGGACAAATGGTAGTTATCGATGTCGCCCGTAGCGGCGAAACAGGCCCTTTTGTGGCAATGAGCGCCATCACTCGTATGGAGGGCACGGATTATGCCTATAACCTGCACACGGGGGTCGACCGGCGATACCGCGGGCGTAAGCTAGGCCAGGCAGTTAAGATTACGGCGTTGCGCTATGCAGGCGAGGTTTTGAAGGTGGATCGCGTCCACACCCATCACAACACGCTAAACCTGCCGATAATCGCTATCGATCGTAAATTTGGATATGTACAGACGCCAGGTATTTTTTCGATGGAGAAGGCGCTAACTTAGACGCGCAATTTCAACCAGGCTTCTATCTCACCAAAGACTTTCTCTCTCTCCGGCTCGTTATAGATTTCATGGTAAAGACCTTCCCAAATGTGCAGGGTCTTATCTTTTGAGCTCACCCGCTCGTATAGCATTTGCGAAGCCTTGGGATTGATCAAGCGGTCTTCTCCACCATGCATGATCAGCACAGGAAGGCTGATCTTCGATGCCTCCGCATCCACGCGCTGCATGGCCTTCAACATCTCTGCTGCCAGGCGGGCGCTGGTTTTGCTGGTTGTCACCAGCGGATCATTGATGTATGCCTGTACCACCGCCGGATCATGGCAGATCATATTTGCGTCCAACCCTACCAGGCCTACCTTGGGCGCCAACGCGGATAGCAGCCTGCCCATGGTGATTGTCGTACCGTTAATGTTATCAGGAATTTTTACCGCCGCGCCGGATAGGATCGCGCCCTGTATGCCTGCCTGGTGGTCAAGTAGATAGATGCTGGTTATCAAACCGCCCAAACTGTGTCCGATCAGAAACATGGGCAGCCCTGGCTGCCAGTCATGTACCATCCTGGTAAAGCGATCGAGCGGCTCGATATAGTCTTCAAAATGATCGACATATACGCGCGTACCATCTGATTTTCCATGCCCGAGGTGGTCGACCCCATAAACCGCATAACCGAGTGGGACAAAATGGTTGACGATGTTCATATACCGGCCGCTATGCTCGGCCAACCCGTGTACCACCAGAAGGACGGCTTTTGGTTGTCCAGTGGGCAGCCAAAATTGGTAGAATAGTTTTTCGCCATTGTCTGTCCGGAAATTTCCTTCTTCGTGGATCATTTTTCGTTTCCTTTTTGATATGTGAGGTGGAGAGGCGCAATCATTTCATACATGATTGGCTTTGTATTTTAACGCACATTCTGCTATAGTGAATGTATACACCATGGCCGACTCATCGCACACGATTCTGATCGTCTCAGGCGGAGTTGGCGCCAGCGCTGAACAGCTCGTTCACACCGTGCTGGCCCAATTTCCCGATAGTTTGGTGCACGTTGTCACCGTCTCGAATGTGCGTTTCGCGAACCAGATTGACGAAGCCGTCAGCCAGGCGCAAACCTTGGGCGCAACCCTGGTGCACACCTTGGTAGACGTTGGGCTGCGTGACCGCCTGGTTGAACAGTCCAGGTTGCATCGCCTGATCGAGATCGATCTGATGGGCCCACTCATCCAGCAATTGACCCAGGCTACCGGTCACGAGCCGATCAATCAACCTGGCCTGTATCGCAAGTTGAACAAGGCCTATTTCGAGCGGGTCGCTGCCATCGAATATACCATCCGTCACGACGATGGCCAGCATCCCGAAGGCTGGCCGCAGGCTGACGCGCTGCTGCTAGGCGTTTCGCGTTCGGGCAAAACCCCCTTGAGCCTGTATCTGTCTGTGTTGGGTTGGAAGGTGGCCAACCTGCCCCTGGTGCCTGGGCTGGATTTGGCGCCTGAGCTATACCAGATCGAGCGGCGGCGGGTGATTGGTTTGAAAATCGAGGCCGGGCAACTCCTGGCTTTCCGACAACAACGACAGCAGCGCCTGGGCGTCTCTGGGCCGAGCGAATATACCAACCTTGAAAATATCTATGCTGAGCTGGAGTATGTCGCCAAACTCTATCGCCAAAACGGTTTTAAGACGATCCAGGTGACTGATAAGCCGATCGAATCTACCGCCGATGATATCATCCGTTTAATCGGCGTCTTTTAACCACGAGTTTTGATCATTCTTCTCTCAGGCTAAGATATTGTGCGAGGTCGGTCTCCGCCTTAATGTTGCATAGCCATTCGGGGCGGGGCGAGCTCTTTATCGCCACGCAGCACTGCCAGGATTGCCTCAACCTTGGGGCCATCATCACCCACTGGGACAAGCTGACCATACCGGCCGTCCCCGAATTGACCAACCGAACCTATGCGGGTTACGATTGGAACGGTAATTAGGCTGATACCCTGACTTAAAGACCCCGACCCTTAGATAGATTACCGACCTTAGTAGAAGTCTTCAATGATATTATCTGGGAATCCTGTTAAAATCAGATCATCCCCAATACGCCGTAGAGGTGAGATGTCCCGTAAAAAAAGGTTGACTTCGCAGCGCAAGTTCCAGCTTTTACTTCAAATTTCTCAACAAACTCGTGACACCTTCGACTTGGAGCAGATTTTGAATATTTTGCTGGACGAGGTTAAACTACTGGTGGATTACGATGCTGCCGGCATTTTTGTACTTAACCGTACGGTATTGCCGCCACGCTTGCAGGCGCCGCGCCAGGTCATTGCCCAGGTTGTCCTGCGTAATTACTTCTTGGAAGAGCACCAAAACCGCATGATGCGTTATGGCGAGGGCCTTGTGGGTTACGCGATTCGCACCGGTGAAAGCGTCATCATCTCGGATGTGCGCAAAGACCCGCGCTATGTCGTCGGCCGTCAGAGCACTCGTTCTGAGATCGACGTGCCGCTCTTTTTGGGTGAGCGTCCCATCGGCGCGCTCAACCTGGAAAGCGATCACGTCAGCGCCTTTGGCGAAAGCGATCTGGCCACTTTGCGTTTCTTCGCCGATGCCGCCGCTATCACCATCGAGCGCGCCACAGTGCACCAGAATTTGATCGAAAAAGAGCAGCTCGAAGGCCAGCTAAAAACCGCCCGTGCTGTCCAGGCTCACTTGCTACCCTCCGGCGCACCCCATATCCCCGGTTATGATATCGCCGGTCTATCCCTGCCGGCCTTCGAAATCGGCGGCGATTATTTTGATTTCATCCCCCTACCCGGCGACCAGCTTGGTTTGGTGGCGGCTGACGTTTCCGGCGATGGCGTGCCGGCGGCGCTGGTGATGTCATCTTTTCGTACTCTGCTGCGCACTTATACCCGCCGTGAGATTGACCCTTCCCAGGTCGCCGAGACCATCAATCGTATGCTGCCTGACTTCTCCGGCCAATCCGACTTTGTATCTTGTTTTTATGCCTTGTTCGATCCGCATGCCGGGCGTATGGAGTACGTAGACTGTGGCCATAACCCGCCCATTTATCTCCCGCATAACGGCCGGCCACAAGCGCTCGAACGGAGCGGGCCTGCCCTGGGACTGTTTGGCGGCGCGCGCTACACCGCCAGCCATCTCCTCCTGGCGCCGGGCGACCTGCTGTTGATGTACACCGACGGCCTGGTCGAAGCGCGCAACGCCGAAGGTGAGTTCTTCGATGCTGAGCGCCTGGATGCCTTGCTAAGCCAATATGCTGACTTGCCGGCAGCCGAGCTAATCCAGACCATCATC
>JAYRNN010000016.1:0-5321 GCA_041912175.1 Anaerolineales bacterium
ATGATCGTATTTTGCGGAGTCGTCATAGCAAGCGCCTTTTGCGAGGTAATCTGTCAACCATAATCCGTGTATATCCTCAAGCCTGCTGCCATTGCCGCAGCCAGAGCTCCAGGTTAATCCAAAGCCATACGGACGGCATGGCGCCGCCCTCCTCCAACCATTGATTTACCTGGGCGCGTACACCAGGCAAAGAGAGATAATTGCCTGATAGCCAATCTCCACTAAATAAGGTTGGGTCATTCCTTACCCAATCTGCCAGCCAGGCCTGTTCGGGAGTGCTAAAGCCGACTTTATCCTTTCGCCACAATATTTCTGCCGGCGTCCAGGGTTGCATCGCCATCCGCAGGATGTACTTCGACCAGCCCTGGTGAATACGCCAGGAAGCAGCCGGGCCGAAGTTAAATTGGACAAAACGATAATCCAGAAAAGGGAACCGTGCTTCGATCGCAAAAGCCATCGAGTTCCGATCTTCGTAACGCAATAGTTGTGGCAAGCTGTTTTCAAGGATTTCACGCAGGTGTGCGTCCAGATCGAGGCGCCGGTCATCCAGCCTGTATCGATCATTGGCCCTGCCCACTTCTAGCAGTTCCGGCGCCATCGTCCGTTGATTCAATTGATGGATTTGACCAGCCCGGTTGATCGACTCGGGCGAAGCCAAACCCAATTGCTTCGCCAGCGCCGCTCGCAGAAGCCGCCAACCGTTCATACTTGTATTTGCACTGATCGCGCGGCTTTCCTGCAGAGCCGTAGAAAACCGGCCGGCGTGTAATAAACCGCTCAGATATTGAGCGTAGGGCTGGTATCCAGCCAGGATTTCATCTGCTCCCTGACCGTCCAACAGCACAGTCACCCCGCGCTCACGCGCCTGGCTCATCACGCACCATTGTGCGAAGATGCTGGTAGACTGAAATGGCTCATCCTGATGCCAGATCAACTGGGCGACTTCGCGTTGAAGCCGCTCAGCAGTTGGCCAGGTAAAATTTCCCTGCGCCCTGGTTTTATCCAGCACGATATCGATATATTTCCGCTCGTTAAACGGGCCTGGCGTCTCGTATACTGCGCTGAACGTGCGCTGATGGCGGCCAATCTGCTCACTGGTATAACCCTGACGCTCCATGATATGGTTAATTGTGCACACGATCGCCGACGAGTCAATCCCACCGCTCAGGCATGCGCCGACCGCGACATCGGAGCGCAAACGTAGGCAAACCGCATCTTCAAACAATGCCCGATATTCTTCGCTCAGCCGTTCAAACGGCCATGGCGCTTGCTCAACCTGGGCGCCAAGTTCCCAATAGCGAAAAACATTCAATCCTTCTTGATCGACGAACAGGCACTGGCCAGGAGCCAGAGTATGTACCCCGGCAAAAAAAGTATTTCCAACCCGTGGCTCAGCGGCCCGGCTGCGGCTCAAATAATGGTAGATCGCCTCCGTGTCAGGTCGGAATGGCGCCCCTTTTGGTCCTACCAGCGCTTTAATTTCCGATGCAAATGCAAAAAATCCCGCCTCGGCAATATAATACAGCGGCTTCACTCCGAACCGGTCACGGGCCAGGAACAGTCTGCGTTGTCTAAAATCCCAGATTGCCAGTCCCCACATACCATTAAAGCGGGCCAAACAATCACGCCCCCAGGCCTGATAAGCCGCCAGGATCACCTCACTATCCGTCTCCGTGTGGAAAGTATATCCCAGGCCAGTAAGTTCCTGGCGCAATTCGAGGTAGTTGTAAATTTCTCCGTTAAAAACAAGCCACAGGCTGCCATCCGGGTTGGAGATTGGTTGATGGCCTGAAGGGGAAAGATCCAGGATCGACAGCCTCCGGAACCCAAAACCGAGGGCAAAAGGCTCGCCTTGAAATGTTTCCAACCGCGGCAGATTTAAAGCCGGTATCGTATCTCGTCCGCCGCAAGGTTGGGCGCGCTGGGATTGGGGATTAATCAGCAGGTAACCTTCATCATCCGGTCCACGATGGCGCAAACGTGTCGTCGCCCACGCTAGAGCCAGTAGATCTAGAGGTTTTCCATCCAAATGCCAAATACCGTATATACCGCACATCATTCACCGGTCGCAGAACTTATCCAACAGGATCTCCCCTGCTGATCATCGATCCAAAAAGGCCACGCAGTTGGTCCACTGTGACAATTCGGAGTAAAAATAAAGCCGGGATATACATGATCGTTAAAGCCAGGCGAACAACCAGCCCAATCCATGGATTGGCGGGTTGCCAAATCACTCCAAAAACAATCAAGCCGACGGTAACGGCCAGGATGCCCAAAGCATCTCGAAACCGGTAGGGGATCGGAAACATACTTTGAGCGCGATAGAACAAATAAATGGGAACGACAGCTTGCGCCAACATGGTTGCCAGCGCAGAGCCGGTTCTCCCAAAACGCGGGGCTAAAAGGATATTTAAAATGATATTGATGACCGCTGCAGCGGTCATCGCAATCCCGGTCGGCCCAGAGCGTTTCATGATTGTCGGTCCGGTGGCTGCAATGTAGGTCAGGCCGATCAACACATAGCTCATGCTCAGGAAACCGATCACCGTACTGGCCCCAGAATATTGTCTGGTGGCCGCAAGATTGATAATCTCTGGCGCCAGCAAAGTCAGGCTGACAGTCGCCAGGCAGGTAATAACCAGGTAAATGGAAAGAGTCTCCGCGTACACCTTTCGAGAATCCTTTTGAGGATAGATCGACAAGGCAAAAGGTCCCCAGGCTTGTTGGAAGGCGCCGGTCAGGATCGCCACCGCAGAAGCCAGGCTCGCGCCGACCTGGTATAAACCAACCTCAGCCGTGTTGGTGTAATACTGTACAAAATAACGATCGGAAAAATTAACAATCCAATATGCCATCGAGCCAGGGATCAAAGGCAAAGCAAACCTGAGCATCGCACTCAGTCGCGGCAAAGAAAAATATCGGGGGTTGATCCAATCGCGTAGGATAAAAATTGCCAAAATCGTTGACAAGATGCCAGCAAAAACCTGCGCCTGGTAAACCCCGCTCAATCCCCGGTGTAAAACAATCACAAAAAAGATGGCCAGCAAAATATTACTCAAGCTGGTCGCCAGCGCAAAAATCGCCGTTGCCCAAGGTCGGCGTTGAAAACGCAACCAATTCGTCGCCACCATCCCCAAAACAGTCGTTGGCAGCCAGATGCCAGCATATTGAAAATAGATGCCGGCTTTTTCCTGGTTTAATAGCAGCATACCAAGGCTTTTTGCATTTAGGAAGATTAGCAAACCAAAGAGAGTGGCGACTGCCGCTTGGGTAATCGCCCAACTGGCGATCGAGCGCTTTCGGTCCTGGATATCTTCTGAGTCATAGTACCAACGCCCTGCGGCCGCGTCCAAGCCTAAAACCACAAAGATCGATACTGCCGCCATCGTGGTCGTGATAATTCCAATCACACCATAATCTTGCGGAGAAAAGATGCGCGTATAGATTGGCAGCAGGAAGAAGGCGATGAATTTAGAAATCACACCCGCCAGACCATAAACCAGCGTCTCCTTACCCAATTGCTTAAGGCGGCTAAACATGTTTCCCTTCATGCTGCAATATTACATCTCGATAGACCTCTAGCATGCGAGGGGCAACCACCTGCATATCTGCGTTCTGCTCTACATAGACGCGTCCTAGCCGGCCCAATTCTTGTCGCCGGTTTGCATCTTGCAGGAGAGATAAGAGGCTCTCCGCCAGCGTCTCCTGTGTGGCGTTTACGACAGGCAGATCAAGGCCATACAAATCAGCGAGGGGCTTTTTGATATAGCATATTACCGGCTTGCCATATGCCATCGCCTCCAGGGTCGCCATTCCATAGTCCCCCAATACAAACTGATCCAGGATGATATCTGCTTGTTCCATCAGCATCATCGCCTGGTCATGCGGCAATCCCTGCACCAGGCGAAACTCAAAAGGATACATCGACTGCGCGATTTCAACAGAGCGCTTAACTGCGGAAGCGCCTTTGGCGACCGGCGCAGTCGGAAAGTGCAAGACCAGCGGCGCTGTGCGAATTAACGCGGGATAGGCAGGCTCATAATCCTCCAGGATGATCCGGCGAGGCATCCAATAGTGCTTCTGATTAATATCCTGTTGAATGTATTGGAATAACCCCCGATCGGCGCCAAAAGCGAATCGGGCCCGCGCAAATTGCGCCTGGGCGCGCCTGGAATTTTCCATCGTTTCTGTAGCGGCGTATTCATAACCACTTTGATAAGCCCGAGCATAATAGGGATTGTTCGCAAATTCGACTTCAGGAATGCGAATATCCGAACCCATCCATTCAACAAGAGCTGGCTTGTGCAGCGCAGCAATCCAGGCAAGGTCTAATCCTCTCCACATTACCGACCTACCATAATACCAGTGAATAACATCTGTCCGCATGCTTGCAGCCAGGAATCGCACGAACCAATTCCATTTCGCCAATCTTCGATCAACTCTGCGATTTGTCGGTTGAGAAACCAACTTCAGCCCCCGCGAGGATTGCGCCGGGGTACTCGAGATCATCAAGCTACTCGCCGCCACCCCCGCCTCGCGCAAACCGCGTACACTATGAGAAGACAGTGAAGCAATATTTTGGGGAAGGTGCAGAACACGCATCAAAGGTTTGCTACGAAAGTCTGTTCACCTCAGCCACGATCGTTTCAAGATCCTGCTGGCTCAAAGACGGGTGAACAGGCAAGGAAAGCACTTCTTTGACCAGTTTTTCGGTCACTGGCAGCGCTTCTTGACCAAAACCAAGCGCTTTCACCGGCTGTTGTTGGCTGGCCGGAAGCGGATAGAAAATCTCTGCGCCAACTCCTGCATCCCGTAACTGTTTGACCGCTGCATCCCGGTCGCGGCCGGGTACGCGGATTGTATATTGGTGCCACACGTGTTTATAGCCTACGCGCTCGTGGGGAATAACCACACCGGTTATATATTCATTCAGATAAGCTGCGTTTTGACGACGTTTTTCAGTGAATCCTTTCAGGCGTTCTACCTGAGCCAGACCAATCGCAGCGTGCAGATCAGACATGCGAAAATTATAACCAAGCATATCATGGTAATATCGCCGCCGCATACCATGGTTGCGAATCATCCGGCAGCGTTCTGCGTACGCTTCATCACTGGTTGTGATCATGCCGCCCTCCACAGACATGATATTTTTCGTCGCATAAAGGCTGAAGCAGCCCACCCCAAAGCTACCTACACGCTGCCCGTGGTATTCCGCCCCGACCGCCTGGCAGGCATCCTCGATGACTGCCAGGTGATATTTCTGCGCGATCGCCATGATCGCATCCATCTCACATGCATAACCATACAGATGCACGGGGAGG
>JAYRNN010000017.1:0-5062 GCA_041912175.1 Anaerolineales bacterium
GGTTGCCATCCGCGGCGTTCTCTTAATCGCTCTGTGCATAAAAAAAATGACCTTCCTGCCTGCCTTTAATGAAATCATCCTTAATGCACCTGGGGAGAATCGTTGGCTCTACTTCCAGCACCCCGAAAAGATCATCGTTGCCCACGAGCTAAAAGATGTAATCCCAGCCTTGCGAGAAGTCGAGTGCGAGGTGGAGCAGCATGGTAAATACGCGGCCGGCTTCCTTTCATACGAGGCGGCGCCGGCTTTCGATCCAGCTTTGAGCGTCAGGTCACTTCAGCCTAAGGATTTTCCTTTAGCCTGGTTTGGGATCTACGCTCAAGTTGCAACGCTCGCGGGGGAGGTTATTCAGGCGCCGCTTGATTTCCAGCAATATGCCTGGCAGGCGAATATTACGGAATCTGATTACCGGCGTGTAATCCGGCGCATCAAAGGCTATATCGCCGGCGGCGATACCTATCAAGCGAACTTCACGTACCGGTTACAAACCTCCTTTACGGGGAGCGGCTGGAAGCTGTTTGCCGCACTGGTCCGTGTGCATCCCGCGCCTTACGCGGCTTTCCTGGAAACAGAGAAATGGGCGATTTGCTCACTCTCTCCCGAGCTCTTCTTCACGCTTCACGGCAAGGAAATGGCCAGCCGGCCGATGAAAGGCACCGCACCGCGCGGCCTCACCCCACCAGATGATCAACGCATGGCAAAGTGGCTTTATCATTCGAAGAAAAATCGGGCGGAGAATGTCATGATTGTGGACATGGTACGCAACGATATTGGCAGGATAGCCGAGATCGGAAGCGTGAATGTTCCAGAGCTGTTCCAGGTGGAGAAATATGCGAGTCTCTGGCAGATGACATCCACCGTGCGGGGAGAAACCAGCGCCAGCCTGAGCGAGATTTTTAAAGCGCTCTTTCCGGCAGCCTCGATTACCGGCGCGCCGAAGATCCGCACGATGCAGATTATCAGCGAATTGGAGTCCAGCCCGCGACGGATTTATACCGGCGCAATCGGATACTATGCACCGGGGCGCGAAGCCTGCTTCAATGTGGCTATTCGTACGCTACTCTTGGATAAAATCAACTGCACCGCCGAATATGGCGTGGGAGGCGGGATCGTTTGGGACTCAAAAGCCAACCTGGAATGGGAGGAGACAAAGACGAAAGCGCTCCTTCTGACCGAATTTCCTCAGCCTTTCGATTTACTTGAAACCTTACTCTGGTCGCCAGAAGAAGGCTGGTTTCTCTTAGAAAAACACCTGCAGCGACTGGAACAATCCGCAGGCTACTTTTCGTATCCACTGGAAGCATTTGCGATTCGGCAGAGGCTGATCCAGATGGCGGAGGGTTTCCAGGATACTGCCCAGCGTGTTCGTCTGACAATCGCTAAAAACGGGGAGATTTCACTCGAACACCAGGTTTTGCCCGCAAAGCCAGGGGCTTACCGCCTTGGGATTGCGAAATCGCCGGTACGCTCAGGCGACCGTTTTCTTTATCACAAGACTACCCGGCGAGATATTTACCAAAAAGCCATTCACGAAATCCCCGGCTGCGAGGACGTTTTATTATGGAACGAGCGCGGCGAATTAACCGAGTCGTGTATCGCCAACCTGGTCGTCGAGCAAAACGGTGAACTGTACACACCGCCCTTAAAATGTGGATTGCTGCCGGGGGTCTACCGCGCCTGGCTTTTGGAGAAGAAGAAAGTGAAAGAGAGGATCATTTTGATGAAGGAATTGAGCCAATTCAAGCGCATCTTTTTGGTAAACTCTGTGCGAGGGAGCTGGGAGGTGGAACTATGAAAATCTTATTCATCGGCGGAACCGGAGTGATCAGCTCGGCCTGTTCAGAACTGGCGCTTCAGCGCGGCATTGAGCTCTATCTTTTAAATCGCGGCCAGAGTCAACGTCCTGTCCCCCCTGGAGCACGGGTGCTGGTCGGAGATATTCGGGACAGCCAATCCGTCAAGAAAGCGCTGGGCAACCTGGAATTCGATGCGGTCGTCGATTGGGTGGCATATACCACCGGGCATGTCCAGAACGACATTGCATTGTTCTTCCACCGTACCGGGCAGTATATTTTTATCAGTTCCGCCTCAGCTTACCAGACCCCGCCTCATTTTTTGCCAATCACCGAAAGCACGCCTTTGCATAACCCTTATTGGGAATACTCGCGCAACAAGGCAGCTTGCGAAGCGTTGCTTATGGATCGATACCAACAGGAGGGGTTTCCAACGACCATCGTCCGCCCATCGCATACTTATGACCAGACGTTGCTGCCATTTGAGGGAGGCTATACCACCCTGGCGCGCATGCTTGCCGGAAAGAAAGTCGTCGTCCATGGGGATGGGACGTCGCTTTGGACATTAACCCATCACAAAGATTTTGCCATCGGGATGGTTGGGCTGTTAGGCAATCCGCATTCTCTAGGCGAGGCGTTTCATATCACATCGCAAGAATGGCTGTCCTGGAACCAGATTTATGAAATCGTGGCGCAGGCGGCCGGAGTCGAACCCCATCTTGTACACGCCTCTTCCGAATTAATCGCGACCTTCGACCGAGGATGGGGCGAGTCGCTCTTAGGCGACAAGGCCCACAGCATGATCTTCGACAACAGCAAGATTCGCCGGCTGGTACCAGAATTCTCGCCTCGCATCCCCTTTTGGCAAGGCGCACAGGAAATTGTCGCCTGGTACAAAGCGGAGCAATCCCGGCAGGTGATCGATCCATACCTGGATGCATTGCATGAGCGCATCATTGTAGCTGTGGAGAAAATAACGCCTGTGATTTAAATGTACCACGGAAGCCTGATCAATTTCGGCCGATGATCATACATGTAATGTCGTCTTCGGGTTCTCCACCGCGATTAAAAACCGCCAACGCATTGATTAGATGGTCCACGACGACATCCCCAGACTGCTCGCTGATCTGAGGAGCCAACAAGGATGCAAGTATACGTTGCGTCCCAAACATTTCACCTTGAGCATCGTGGGCTTCTAATAATCCATCACTAAACAAGAATATTTTTTCGCCACAGTTTAGCTGCAATTCTGCTTCCTCATAGTTGCTTCCAGGAAGCATTCCAAGCGGCATGCCTTTGGCGCGTATTTCCTGCGAACCCTGGAAAACAAGCTTGAACGGCCAGCTTTGACCGGCATTTGCGTAACGAAAAAGGCCCGTCTCCAAATTTAAAATCCCATAAAAGCAAGTCACAAATACGCCTGGCGGGGTTTCAGCGAACAGGAGTTCATTGGCGCTGGCCAAAACCTCACCGGGTGAGTCTACCCGTGCAGCCAGCGTATGCAAGATGCTGCGCGTGGTCGCCGCCACCAGCGCGGCCGGCATACCCTTCCCCGAGGCATCAGCCATGATCACAACCAGCTTGTGCTCTGGTTGCAAGATCAAATCGTAAAAATCTCCGCTGACCGAGCGGGCGGGTTGCCAACGGGCGGCGATTTGCCAACCTGACGGTTGAGGAAGCTCTTTGATCAGGTTGCTTTCCTGGATTTTTCTCGCCAAAGCCAACTCGCTCTCCAGGCGTTCTTTCTCGATCAATTGTGCTTGTGCTGCCTCCAGTTCCTGGTACGCCCTGGCGAGGCGGCGGTTCTTCTCCTGCAGATCATGGATAACGGCCCTTTCTAAATTACGATTACGCAGGCTCATCTCCTGCATCAACCGCAAAGCAAACTTTGGCTGATGACTGAGCAGGGTCTCAAACTCGATTTTTGTAATTTCTAACAGTGAGGTCTCGCTGAGAGCGCGGGCGCTGGCGGTCCGCCTTTGATCCGGGTTTAAAAGGCTCATCTCCCCTAAAAAATCTCCTGGGTGCATAATCGCCAGGATTTTTTCTTCTTCGGTCCACATAGCCTTGATAATTTCTACCTGCCCTTGAAGGATAATCGAAAACTCTTCTGCCTGGTCGCCTTCAAAAAACAGCATTGCCCCAGCCGGATAAGGATGTACATGGGCGAGCTTTAGAAGATTCCCTACTTCATCCGCTGAGAACCCTTCAAATAAGGCGAAGTTGAGGATCAAATCATTGTCCATATCTCTTCCAACCAATTCATATCCACGTCATGCTCCCGGCAAATAATATGACAATACATATATTAATTATACTCTTCGTTTAAATAGTCGTACACCCCGAGAAGTTTCTCGGGGTGTACGAAGGTCCCATTGAGCGCCTGACTCAGGGTTTAGGAAAGCCAGCAAAATCGGGTTGTTTCCTATTCGCCCGCAACAATGCCGCCATCGTCCTCGTTGCCGTTGTCATTGCCGTTGTCATTGCCGTTGTCGTTGCCGTTGCCATTGTCGTTCCCGCCGTGCTCATCATCGCCGTTGTCGTTGCCGTTATCATTGCCGTTGCCGCTCCCGCCGTGATCATCATCGCCATTATCATTCTGATTGCCATGATCATCGTCGCCGTTCAGGTTACCATTGTCGTTGGAATTGCTGTTATCATCCGAACCGTTGAAATTGGCGTTGCTATTATCCTGGCCATGATCATCGAAAGCTTCGTTTGAATTAGCATTTCCGTTCTCATCCACACTCCCTGAGGTTAGCTCAACCTCTCGAACAGCCATGCTGCCGTCTGCCATCACGAAGGCGTGCACCTTTACCTGAGCGCCAACCTGAATATCGCCTTTAATCTCGGCGCCCGGCTGGATCATATAGGTCTGGCCGCCAATGGTTATGGATTGGGTTCCAATCGCTTCAATGACGCCGACGAACTCGAGCTGGCCGGCCTGGCTGTCATCTGATCCTGATGCGCTCTCGGCGGCGCGCGGGCCACTATCCGATGGAACCGATTGGGCTGCAGAAGCGGTCATCACTCTGGCGCTTACGAGTACCAGCAGGGAAATAACGGACACGAGGGTGGTTAGGGTGAATTTACGGGTCTTAATGTTCATGATCTAAATCTCCTTTGTCATCAAACTTCTTTTCCCGGTTGTTCAGGGGTTGGTTGGATTATATTTGCGCAGCTTCTTCTTGTTTCGTTCGAGCTGCGCATCAATTCTCACCCATTAAGACGCCCCGGTTTTAATAATGTGATGAAGTAAATCATATTTA
>JAYRNN010000018.1:0-34625 GCA_041912175.1 Anaerolineales bacterium
CTTCACCCACCTGCAGCCGGCCGAGCCTTCCACTTTGGGCTATCGCATGGCGCTGTACGCGCAAGATTTGTTGATCGACCGGGAGCAAATCAGCCGCGCCCGGCGAGATTTGAAAGGTAAGGGATTCAAAGGCGCGGTGGGCACGAGCGCAGCCTATGCTGAGCTGCTCGGCGGACCGGAAAGGTTAGCTGAATTCGAGGCGCGCCTGTCGATCCGTGTGGGATTGCCGTTCTTCCCGATCGCCGGCCAGACCTACCCGCGCAAGCAAGATTACCAGGTCGTCAGCGCTTTGGCCGGGTTGGGGAGCTCGCTGTATAAGTTCGCATTCGACTTGCGAATACTTCAGTCGCCCCCCATCGGCGAGTTGAGCGAGCCATTTGGGACAAAGCAGGTCGGTTCATCGGCCATGCCCTTCAAGCGCAACCCGATTACCGCAGAAAAAATCGATTCGCTGGCGCGCCAATTAGCCGGTTTACCGCGCCTGGCCTGGGATAACGCCGCCCACTCGCTGCTCGAGCGTACGCTAGACGACTCAGCCAACCGCCGCACCTTGCTACCCGAAGCATTCTTGATCTGCGACGAGTTGCTGCGCAGCGCCATGCGGGTCGTGAGCGGGCTGCAAGTCGACGAGCTGGCCATCCAGCGCAACCTGGATATTTATGGGCCGTTCGCCGCCCTGGAGCGCGTCCTGATGGCCGCCAGCCAGCGCGGCGCTGACCGGCAGGCGATACACGAACGGCTGCGAGGGCACGCGATGACCGCCTGGACCGCGCTTCAAGCCGGAGAGTCTAACCCGTTAATCAACGATTGTCTCGAAGACGGAGAAATCCTGCGCTATCTATCAGCAGAACAAGTTCAGGGATTGATGGACGCTTCTCACCACCTGGGCGATGCACCCGGAAGAGCTAAACGCCTGGCAGCGCAAATTTTTGCTTTATTTGAATAAATTTTAGCTCTCGCATATCTTTGTGAGAGCTACGATCACTGGAAATATAGGGTACGGATTATATTACGATCAAGGAGTCGCCCATGCCCTTCAGAATCCTCGTAGCAGACGATAATATCCACGACAAGTACGACGAAATATCCAGGCTGCCTGAGATGTTGCATGATATTGGTTACGAAGTCGTAGCGACGCAGGATGGAGAGGCGGTTTACGATCTAGTTTGGGAATGTAAGGCTGATCTTGTGGTACTGGATATCGTGTTCAAAAACCAGTCAATGGATGGCTTCGATATCTGTTCAGCCATCCGCAGTAATGACACGGATATTCCGATCATCCTCATCACTGCCTTTAACACAAATTTGAACGATATCTTGCGGGGGTTCGGCGTTGGCGCAAACGATTACGTGACTCGTCCACGCGATAACCGCGAAATCATCGCTCGTATCCGCGCCAACCTGCCGCCGGAGGCGCTCATGGTTGAAGATTACCTCTGCCTGGATTTCGCCGGCGACCAGGTGAATGTAAAGCGAACTGGACGCTGGCAAAAAGTGCACTTACAACGACTGGAGTTTGAGTTGCTGAAGGTGTTGATCGTGAACGCCGGGCTGGTCATGTCTACAACCAGTTTAAAGAGCAAGATTTGGGAGGATAAAATTGTCAGCGACGATGTGCTGGCTGTCTATATTCGCCGGCTGCGAGAAAAAATTGAGCCAGACCCCACGCATCCGATATATATCGAGACAATTAAGGGATTTGGCTACCGGTTTAACGGGAAGCCGGTTCACGCCAGCCGGCGGGCTTGCGAGAAGCTAGTTGAGTGAATGGAGTGGGGTGGAGATATGTATGACCCGTTGTTCGAATACTACCGCATCCGTTTTGAAATCCTGGCGCTGATCCTGGCCGGCATCGCAGTCGCTGCCGTGTATTTGGGCCTGCGCAGGCGCTGGCAGAGCCAGCAGAAAGCGCTCAAACACGAGCTGGCCGAGTGCCAATCCGTGCATTTTGAAAAACTACACAATGACCTCCAGCGCAGCGTTGCCCATGAATACAGTAAAGGTCTGGATTATATCTTGAATAAGAGCAGCGAGACGCTTGAAGGGCTGAGAAAAGAGCAAACAGTGCTGCGCGATAAGCAGGATGGAATCATTGCTAAAGCGCAAGACCTGAAGCAGCATGCCATGAACATCCTGTATGTGTTTGCGCCGCAGCCGGGCAAATTAAGGAAAGAATTGTTGAACATCCGGCAATTGATCGAGAGTGTGTTGTTAGAGCTCTATCCATACGCCGAAAGCCAGGGGGTTACCCTTAGGCCAAGCCTCGACGATATCGAACCCTTCATCCTCGATCGGGACCTGACAGGGCTGGCGATCCGAAACCTGGTGCACAACGCCATCAAGTACTCTGAGAGCGGTCGCATGGTGGAGATTCGCTTGACCTGCACAGAAAACACCACGCGCCTGGGAAAAGCAGTCGTCATTACTGTCATAGATCGTGGTCGGGGCATCCTGGAATCCGACAAGGAAAAGCTTTTCGAGCTAAATCAGCGCGGCGACGGCCTGATCGAAACAGGTAACGGGCTGGGTTTATACTGCACCCGAATGGCGACCCGTCTGCAGGGCGGCGATGTAATCCTGGTGAGCAGCAGCCCGGGTCAAGGCTCGGTTTTCGAGATCAGGCTCCCATTCGCGAGCGCGGGCGAGGTCGTCCAGGAAACCGAAGCAGAATCCCATCAGCGAACACAGGCTGCCTGGCGCTGGGGAGCTGCAACCGGCGGGCTGCTGGTTTTGGCGGCAGTGCTGTTTTTATTATTTAAGCCGCCTCAAAAAGTGGCCCTCGTGACAGAGCACGTTGATTATGGCATTCGTTATGTCACCGCGCTGGATGATGGAGACGGCTGGTTGCTCACCCAAGAACCCGATTTGGGCGCCTGTGGCTGGTTCACCCGCTTGGATCTGGGTAAAGACGATCAAGGCCACGAAAAGGTAGCCCTGCGGACCTGCTACGGCCGGTACATCACTGCCCCCTGGAAAGCCAATGAAAACCTGGTGAGCAGTGCTCACGATCTGCAGTGGCGGCTCTGGCAAGATTCCGCTATCGGCGATTGCGGACAGTTCGTTGTACTTCCCCTGGCGGAGGGCAAGTTCGCATTTCAAACCTGCACAGGTATGCTGATCACCCCCGGAGATGGTGGATGGCCAGGCGAGATGGCCTGGGCGGTAGTCGCCGAAACGGACAAAGTCAAGGATTGGGAGAAATTCACCCTGCAACTGCAGCACTAAAATTTTAAAAGACTGATATTGAAAGGGTGTATTTCGCACCGATTTCTATATCAGTCTTTTATTTAATTGACGATCGAAGACGGTAAGGTTCATGTAATCTAGTTTGTTTATGATCAGGATAATTATCTTGATCGTAAGAAGGAGGACGCGAACATGACACCTACCCGATTCGAAGAGATCGAATTTGCCGAAAACCCCGAGCCGCGCTGTGCGGTGGCGCTGGCGTTGGATATATCAGGCTCCATGGGCGGACAGCCGATCGCCGAATTGAACGCCGGGCTGAGAGAATTGGCGCAGGCGTTGAAGGCTGACAAACTGGCTGCGCTGCGTGTTGAACTGGCCCTGGTGACCTTTGGCGGTTCAGTGACGATCATCGATTTTGTCCCCGCCGACGCCTTCCAACCGCCCACGCTGGCTGCACACGGGAGTACCCCGATGGGCGGAGCGGTTCAGAAATCCCTGGCGCTATTGCGTGACCGTAAAGATACCTACAAGCACAACGGGCTGGATTACTTCCGCCCATGGTTGTTCCTGATCAGCGACGGCGCGCCGACCGATGTATGGGAAGCCGCCGCTGATCAGGCCCGACAAGAAGAAGAGCGCAAGGGCGTTTCTGTTTACGCGATCGGCGTACAGGATGCTGATATGCAAACCCTGGCGCGTTTTTCGGCGGTGCGCCCGCCGTTGATGCTCAACGGGCTTGCATTTCGTGACCTGTTCCAGTGGCTTTCCAGAAGCTTGTCGGCGGTAGCCCAATCGCAGCCCGGCCAGCAAGTGGCGCTGCCTGCAGTGGGCTGGGGGCAGGCAGCGCCCCAAGCATGAACACATACGCTGTCCCTGGTTGGCGGGTCATTGCCGCTTCGGCGTTGGGAGCTGTTCACCTTGAAAAAGCGCTTCCTTGCCAGGATGCCTATGCCTTCTGCGTGTTGCCCGGCGGAGAGTTGCTGGCAGCGGTTTCGGATGGCGCCGGATCAGCCGAACGCTCCGAAGAAGGCGCGCGCCGGTCGGTCGAGCAAGCTTTGGCTGGGCTGGAGCAGCTCTGCCAGGGAGAAGCACCAGGAGACGAAGCCGGCTGGCAGGCGGTGATCATCAGTCTGTTCGACGCCATACATGAGGAGCTCACGAAACTTGCCCAAGCCGCCGGCGCCCCCTTGCGGGAATTCGCCGTCACCCTGACCTGCGCATTGGTAACGGACGAATGGCTGGTGATCGGGCAAATCGGCGACGGTGCGGCAGTTGCCATGCACGAAGTCGACGAGTTGTTCCTGACTGCCCACCCCCAGCGCAGCGAATATGCCAACGAAACTTATTTTTTGACCCAGCTTGAGGCCGTGCGCTGTACGGCCGTATATGCGACGCGTCGGCCAGTGCGAGCGCTTGCACTGACCACGGATGGCCTGCTGCGCCTGGCTTGTAAGCTGCCAGGGTACCAACCACAGCCCGGTTTCTTCAAACCGTTGTTTACCTTTGTGCGCGAGGCCACCGACCTGGATCACGCTGGGACAGAATTGGCTGATTTTCTGGCCTCGGAACGGGTATGCGCGCACAGCGACGATGATAAAACCCTGCTCCTGGCCGTCCGCAGGAGTCCGCAGGATGGAGGGGCGAGCCAGCGCACGACGCGGAGGCGGAAGGATGTTCGTGTATGACGGCGCCTGCCAACTACTGGAATTAGGCGCGGCGCTCTTTGAGGGCGGCGAGGGGGTGATCTGCACGTTGAGCGCCCAGCCAGCCCGGCTGGCCAAGCTGTACCGGCCCGAAAAACGCGCCGGCAAGGAGAATAAATTGGCCTGGATGGCAGCCAACCCACCAGCTGACCCCGGTCGGGTCGGCGGACAGGCAGCGATCGCCTGGCCCGAGACGTTGCTATACGAAGGTAATGGTCGTTTTGTAGGTTACCTGATGCCATATATTCCCAATACCAAGACCCTGCTGCACGTACTCAACCCGCGCTTGCGGGCCCAGACCCTGCCTGCGTTCGACCAGCGTTATTTGCACCGCGCCGCTCGGAACCTGGCAGCCGCTGTGCATGCAGTCCATGCCCAGGATTACGTGATCGGGGACCTCAACGAGACTAATGTGCTGGTCGCCCAGAACGCACTGGTTACCGTGATCGACGTCGATTCATTCCAGGTGATGGAAAAGCACAGCGGGCAGATCACGATTTACCCCTGCCCGGTCGGCCGGCCTGAATATACCCCGCCTGAGCTACAGGGACGGTTTTTCATAAACGAAGTGCGCCAGCCCGAACAGGACATGTTCGCCCTGGCGGTGCTGATCTTCCAACTGCTGATGGATGGCAGCCACCCCTTCCGCTCGACCTGGTTCGGCCACGGCGACCCGCCGCCGTTGGCGGAGAAGATCGTGCAAGGTTGGTTTCCGTACACCGGCAAGCCGCATGGCCTGGTCCGGCCGCCGCCTGGGTTATCGCTGGACCGCCTATCCCCGACACTGGCCGCTCTGATGATGCGTTGTTTTATCGACGGTCACGATCAGCCGCGGCGGCGCCCGAGCGCCGCCGAATGGGAAAACGCCCTGGCAGAGGCTGAAAGGTCGCTGGTCGCCTGCGGATGTGGCTCCTTCTACGTCGCCCACCTCGCACAGTGCCCAGCCTGCAACGCGCAATCCCCGGCTACGCTCGTCGCCTGCCCGAGGTGTGGAGCCGCTAACCCTGACCGGCGCGCCTATTGCCAGAAATGCGCCGCCCGTCTGCAGCCTCTCGCTGCCTGCCCACGCTGCGGCAAGCTCACCGTCCAAGGCGGGCAGGCCAAATACTGCGAGTCTTGCGGGCGGCGGTTGTGAGCCGGTGGAGACTACGTTATGCCTCGCTGCTTACGCCTTCACAAAGTCCCTCATGACGCCGGTTTCTGCGCCGTGTGCGGGACGCGGGTGCTACCCGATTGGGTTTGGCTTTGCCTGAGCGTACTGCCGCTTACTTTGGTTTATGCCGCGGCGCTTGGCTCGCGGGGGACAAAGCCTCCTGTAGCGCAGGCTCCCATCGTGGATCCGCCCGTCATTGTTGAGACACGCCTCGTTGAGGTGACGCGCATCATTGAAATATTGCACATCATCACTGCCACTGAACCTGCGTCGCCGCCTACTCGCTCCTTACCGACGGTTACCCGCACCCACGCCTTGACGATGACGCCCTCCGCAACGCCTGCTCCGACCGCCACGCTTTACCCCCGGGCAGCTTTGTTGTCTTTCCATGATCTGTACCTGGTCGCCAAGAGCGAGGGCTATGGCTGGGTCATCCGCCAGGAACCCCGCCTTGACGACAAATGTGGCTGGTATACGCTGAGCCCTCAGGCGGACGGCAAGGTCGCCTTACTGACCTGCCACAATCGCTACGTCACCGCGCCCAGGACGGGGGTCGGCCGTGGGGATTGGTTGCTCCGGCAAGAGACCAATCTGGACGAGTGCGGGAAGTTCACCGTCGTCTACTTGGAGACTGGCGAGGTTGCTTTAAAAACCTGCGCCGGAAGATTTTTAACCGCCGGGAACACTTCATGGCAGGGGTTAGAATGGCTGGTTGTAGCCGAGACCAACGAGATCAAGGATTGGGAAAAGTTCACGCTGCTGGCGCCGTGAGGTGGGGAGGTGAATATGGGATGATCCATTCAGCAGCAGGAGCTGCCATTCGTCTTAATAGAAGACGATTTTTTTGACCTCAGGCGTTGTCGTAGACAGATCTGGAAACGGGCATGACGCCCAGGTGATTGGGTCGCTAGGCGCATCCCCAGGCATTTCTGGAGGCCAGGCGGCCATCTTCTCCGATGGGTATGTCCAGGCGCAAGACAACCCGGTCGCGGGAAGAACTAAGGTCACCTTTTCACTTTGGTTCAAGACTGCCAATCCCACGGAAAATTACAAGCTTGCCAGCGCGGCCTGGTGGGAAGGTGGACCAGCCTCTGGTTGGATCATGGCCACCCATATCCCTGAGTTCTGGAGCGATGACACCCAGAGCCTGCTCTTACCTGATCAACCGAACGCCGAAAATAACTTCCTCCCCGATCAATGGATTCATGAAGCGGTTACTTATGATGGCGTTCGGATCAAAGAATACACCATTGGGCAGTTAACCAATGACTGGGCTGCAACCGGCGCTCCTATCGGTCAAGGGTTGCCGATGGCAGTAGGCGCATGGCCGCAATAGGCTGTGTATAACTTTCAGGGCAGTATTGACGAATTTAAGATTTTTGACCGCGCGCTCACGCTGGAGGAAATACTGACTATTTGCAGCCAAAATCGATAAACAGACAAATGAAAGAATTAGTAAGAAGCAGCCAGGAAGCTTTTCTTTTCCTGGCTGCTTTTATAGAGCGTTCTTTGCCATGTTTATACCGAAATAATCTCACCTCTCCCAGGGCCGACGGAAACCATCTGCACCGGAGCGCCTACCAACTCTTCCACTTTGCGCACGTAAGCCTGAGCCTGCACAGGTAGCGCGGCGAAACTACGCGCCTGCTTGGTGGATTGCTGCCAGCCTTCCATTTCGATATAAACCGGCTCAACCCTGGCCAGCCAGTTGGCATCGCCTTCCCAATACTCGCAATGCCTCCCCGGCTCAGACGCGCTACGGTAGCCAACACAGATCTTGATCACCGGCAAGCGATCGAGTACGTCCAGTTTCGTCAACACCAGGCCGGTCATGCCATTCAATTGGGCCGTGAAACGCACCAGGGCTGCATCAAACCAGCCGCAGCGCCGCGGCCTCCCGGTAACCGTGCCAAATTCCTGACCTTCGTTTAGCAGGACTTGCCCATCCTGGTCAAATAATTCAGTGGGCATCGGGCCAGCTCCCACGCGCGTGGTATATGCCTTGGCGATCCCGATCACGCGCTCGATCCAGCGCGGCGCCAGTCCCAAGCCGGCCGCCGCCCCGCCCGCGAGTGTATTCGAGGCCGTAACAAATGGGTACGTCCCCCAGACGTTATCCAACAAAGCCGCCTGGGCGCCCTCTAAGAGGATGTTTTCGCCTTTTTGCAGCGCGGTCTGAAGCAGACCAAAGGGCTCTCGCACCAACGCTTGCGCCTGCGCAAACTGATCCAGCTTCTCTTGAAATACCGCCTGGAAATCGAGCGGCTCCACCCCAAAAGCCTGGAAGATCTTATTCTTTACTGAAAGTTGGATACGCAGCTTTTCCTCAAAAACCGCCGGATCAGCCAGGTCCTCCAAGCGGATGCCATTGTAGCTGACTTTATCCGCGTAGACTGGCCCAATGCCGCGACGGGTGGTTCCGGTACGGGCGCTACCCTTGGCCTCCTCATAGATTGACTCCAGCATAGGGTGGTATGGCATCACAACCTGACAGCGCGGCGAAACCCACAGCCGGCCGCTCAAGTCAAGCCCGCTCTTCTGGATCATCTCACGCTCGGCCAGTAAAGTCGCCAAATTGACCACCACACCAGGGCCAATCACGCAGGTCGTCTGCGGATTGTAAAATCCATTGGGAGTCAAGCGTAGTTTGAAAGTGCCGTAAGGATTGATTACGGTATGTCCGGCATTGTCTCCGCCATTAAAGCGGGCGACTATCGCCGCATCCTGGCAAAATACATCCACGAATTTGCCCTTGGCTTCATCGCCCCATTGGGCGCCAACCACTGCCGTTACCGTCATAGTACCCTCCTTGCGAATTTCGCGCGTTAGCTGCGATTAAGCGGGCGAGTGGGTGCGTCCCGCCTGAAACGCGGGTCGCGTTCCAGGGTCATGCGTAGCCCTTCGGCCAAAGCAATCCGCGGCTGATAGCCTAATTTTTCTCGGGCGAGCGACAGGTCCGCGCACATACGGGATACGCCTGCGTCGGTGCGAGGGTTGGCGATCACTTCCGCGTTCACTCCGGTCACATTCATCACCAGGCGAGCCAGTTCGCGCAAGCTAGTCTCGGTCCCGCTTCCTACGTTAATGACCAGGTAGTTCACCCCTGGCGCAGTCGCTGCGGCGATCATGGCGCTGACCGCGTCATCCACATAGACATAGTCGCGCGTTTGAGCGCCGTCTCCGTGGATCACGAGCGTCCCACCTCGCGTCGCCTGGCGCAAAAAGTTCGGGATCACAGGTGGATGAGAGGCGGGCAGGTGTTGACCTGGCCCATAGGCGTTGAAGACGCGCAGGGAAACCGTCTCGATGCCCCATAAGTTGCCAATTGTACGCACGTAGTATTCAGCCGCCAGTTTCGATACTGCATACGGCGAGCGTGGGTATGGCGCAGCACTCTCACGCAGCGGTTGAGGTTCCTGGTTGCCATAAACTGCGCCCGAGGAGATTAGCACAACCCGCCGTACGCCTACATCGCGCATTGCCTCCATCATACTGACCGTGCCGCCTACGTTCGTGGCATTGTACTCGCGTGGGTAGAGGATCGACTCCGGTACAGACACACGCGCCGCCAGATGATAGACGCAGTCCACATCCTGAAGCAGCGTCCATAGCTTTGGACGGTCATTTACATCCCCCCGCGTGAATAACACATCTGGGGAAAGAGCTTGTGGATTCCCCGCCGAGAGGTCATCCAAACCACGCACCTGATGCCCTTCACGCGCTAAATAATTGGCCAGGCTCGATCCTAAAAAACCGGCTGCGCCAGTGATTAAGAAGTTCATATTTACCCTGAGATAATCAGAATTAGCCGCATCAATTGCTAAATTCATTATAGCATGACAACTGCAATCCCTTATTAGAGCTTCATTTCCGAAGAATAACCAATCAGGATGCTCCCGAACGAGCATCGGCGCTCATTCGGGGAGCGTGATAGAATAACGAGTACGATGAAGGTTATAAACATACTCAAACAAACGTTATCGATCGGCGGAGTGATTATCTTAGCGATTTTATTGCTCGGTGCAGGGAACATGGCATCTGGCGGTATCGATGAGCGCGTGCGAATTTTCACCCGCGACAAAGAATTCAATTTTATCGAATGGACCCTGGACGCGCTTGGGATAAAACTAAGCCAGATGGCGGTCGGCAGCCAAAAGTACCTGTCTGCGGATGAACGACACCAGGTTGTGCTGGATTACCTCAGGCTGGTACAGAAAATCCAGATCGGTGAAAGCAAATTACACGACATCTATTCGGACCCAAATATCGCTGACCCTCAAAGCGCCTCCAGCGATCTGCGCCAAGAGCTCAACGATCTACGCGACCGGCGCGGTCAGATCGCCCCGGTGGCGGAAGCCATCCTGCAAGACCAGATCAGCAGCGTGGCCAGCGAAATGGGGCTTACCTTTGGTGGTCAGCCCATTCCCCCAATCCTTTATCATTCCACTGCCCTGCCTTGGGCATTAATCATCAGCCCACGTGATGCCATCCGGCAAGAGGCAAATATTTCCCTGGTCCCCGAGCTTTCGATTGACCGGCAATCAGAATTGGAAACCCAGGTAGATCAGACGCTAGATGTCTCTTCGTTAGTAGTCGGGATTGGTGGGATTGGGCTCTACCCGACGATGGTCGATGAAACCAGCAACCTGGATTGGCTGAGTGAGGTGATTGCCCACGAGTGGGTGCATAATTTTCTGACATTACGGCCTCTGGGCCTTAGCTACATGAAGACAAACGAATTGCGCACGATGAATGAGACGACGGCCGCGATCGCGGGTAAAGAAATCGGCCAGGCGGTGATCGAAAAATATTATCCTGAGCTGTTGCCAAAGCCTGAGCCAGCCCAATCTACCCCCTCAGCCCAGCCGACCCCATCGGCGCCTCAGGAGCAACAACCGCCCGAATTTGATTTTTGGAATGAGATGCACCAAACGCGGGTTGAAGTCGATAAACTATTAGCGAAGGGGAAAGTAGACGAAGCCGAACAATATATGGAGCAGCGCCGGATTGTATTTTGGGAAAACGGCTACCATTTGCGTAAACTAAACCAGGCCTGGTTCGCCTTCCATGGCGCATACGCAGATCATCCCAGCGGTGGAGCGGCCGGCGAAGACCCCGTCGGCGCAGCCGTGCGTGCGCTGCGCGCTCAAAGCGCCTCACTGGCAGACTTCGTCAAGCGTATCTCCTGGATGTCATCCTTTGAACAACTCCAACGCGCCGTTAATAGCATCCCAGAGAAAAATGAAGAATAAACCCATTGCACACATCGCCTGGATCATTCTTACCAGTCTTGCACTCGTCGGGGGCATTGTATTTCTAACCTTCGCCCTGCTACCCTTTTCGACCCTCAAAAGCTTCGTTGATTCCCTGGCAGCAGACCGGCAGATGGAATCATTCACCCTGGCGCTCTACCAGTCCATCCGCCCGTTTATCGGGGCGTTCGGGGCAGTCATGTTGGCAGCCGGCGCTCTGTCCATCGCGGCGAGGCGTCCAATCCACATCTGGCTTGAGCGCTTATTCGATTGGCTGTCCAAGCTAAGCCGAAAATTGATAAGTGATAGCAATCAAATATGGAGAGCGTTGGGCAGCCAGTTCAGTGATAAAAAATACCTGGCGGCGCTTATCGGCATCCTGCTGATCGCAAGTGCGATTCGGCTCGCCTACCTTATGACGCCAATCCGCTATGATGAAGCCTATACTTTCCTGGTATTCGCGATGCGCCCGCTGCGCTTCATCGTCTCGGATTACCATGTACCGAATAATCACATCTTCCACACCCTCCTGGTACGCACGACTTATTTGCTGTTCGGGAGCCAGCTCTGGGCGATCCGTCTACCGGTATTCTTGGCCGGAATCCTGCTCGTTCCGGTGACCTACCTGACGGGTAAGATATTTTTCGAACGCCGCACTGCTCTGCTAAGCGCTGCCCTGGTCGCAGCGTCTTCGATCCTGATTGAGTATTCCACCAATGCACGTGGCTACATGTTTATCAGCCTTTTTGGGTTGTTAATCTTAAACCTGGCTGTGTACCTGAAAACACACGACAACCTGGCCGCCTGGACGTTATTGGTGATTTTTTCGGCGATGGGATTTTACACGGTTCCAGTTTTCTTATATCCATTTGGTATGGTTATGGGCTGGTTGCTGCTATCTGCGCTGATCGGCGACATCGCCGCTCCGATAAATCGTTGGCGTTTTGTGCGATCGATGATCATCGCCGGCCTGGCAGTCGTCGCGCTTACCTCCCTGCTTTACCTGCCTGTCTTAAGGAGCTCTGGATTAGCTGCGATTACAGGGAACCGTTATGTAAGCGCAGTCGAAGGGTCAGCCTTCATGGAGAACACCCTGGCGCATTTTCGTAACTCCTGGCAGGAATGGATCCGCGATCTGCCGGCTTTCACCGGGATCTTAATTGTGCTAGGCCTGATCGTGTCAACTGCCTTTAACCATCGCCTTAGCTCGCAGCGTGTGCCGTTCTTGATCCCCGCCGGGTTGTGGATTCTCGTCACGCTTGCCATCCAGCGCGTCACTCCATGGCCGCGAGTATGGCTGTTCCTGCTGCCGTTTGTTTTCATTTGGGCCTCCGCTGGGTTGATTGGACTGTTTCGACTGATTCGAGTCCCTCGCATCGCTATTTCTCAGGCCCCAGCCGATACGATTTTTATTATATTGGTCGCAGGCCTGGCAGTTTTATTCAGCCTGAACGTTTATCGAGCACAAAGCATCGGCCAACCTGGCAGGGTCTATCAGAACGCTACCAGTGATGAAGAAGCCATAGCCGAATATTTAAAAGGTTATTTGCAGCCCGGCGATGTGGTGGCAACCGCAATCCCGGTTAATTATCCGCTGCGGTATTACTTCCTGCGTAATAATCTCCCGTTCGATTATTTTTACAAGAAATCAGACCACCCTGCATTTAAGCGCGCCCTGGTCGTTGTCAGTCGTGGATATGATCAAACCCTTGCAGAAGTTTTAGCTTTCACCCGCTTGGGCGATCAAGTGAAAGATCCACAGACCGCCCGTCTGGTGCACCAATATCGTATGACAGATATCTATGAGATCGCGCCATAAAAGCTTCTCCAACCTTTCTGTATCCGTCCCTTTACGCAGCCAATCTTTCGTGGCATAATTTGACCTCGTTCGTTATATACTGTAAATGCGCTGATGGAAACGAGTAAGCCAGCCGAGGCCTGACAGAGAACCTGGGTGAGGTGCGAGCCAGGGCAGGATCCGCCAGCCGAAAATCCTTCCGGAGCAGCAATCTGAACTCTCAACTTTTTATTTTTGTTGAACAAAAATAAAAACAGATAGTAAGAGCGCCGGGTTCGCTCCTCGTTATCAAAAGCGTGGGCATATCTGTGTCCAACGAGGTGTCTGCTGAAATGCAGAAACCAGGGTGGTACCGCGGGAGTTTATTCCTCTCGTCCCTGATCGGGATGAGAGGTTTTGTTTTAAGCGAACAGCCTACCCGGCAACCTGCTTGCAAAGGAGTTTCTGATGCCATTCGATAACGTCCCTGCAAAAGTCGATTTTTCTGCCCAGGAGCGCGAAATCATTCGCTTCTGGCAAGAGAACAACGCCTTTGAGAAGCTGCGCCAAATTCATGCCGGCGATCCACCATGGTCGTTTATCGATGGCCCAATCACAGCCAATAACCCCATGGCCGTTCATCATGGGTGGGGCCGTACTTATAAGGATATCTTCCAACGTTTTTGGTCAATGCGTGGTCACAAGCTGCGCTACCAAAACGGCTTTGATTGCCAGGGGCTTTGGGTTGAAGTGGAAGTCGAGAAGGAATTGGGATTTAAGGGCAAGCAGGAGATCGAAAGCTTTGGCTTAGAACGATTTATTCGCTTTTGCAAAGCGCGTGTATTAAACTACGCCGCCATGCAGACCGAACAATCGGTCCGCCTGGGATATTGGATGGATTGGAACGATCCGCAGCAGCTCCGCTGGCTGGCTGAGCGTCTGCTGGAGGACCCCGGCCAGGTAATCATATTGAACGGCCCACTCGGCCCCGTTACGGGCACGGTAGAACAGCTCGCCGGTCGCCTGGGGCTGCCAGAATTGGGCGGCAGCTACTTCACGATGAGCACCGAAAACAACTTTATGATCTGGGCCTTCCTCAAAAAGTGTTGGGAGAAGGGCTGGTTATATCGTGGAGCAGATGTCATGCCCTGGTGCCCTCGTTGCGCTACCGGGCTCAGCCAACACGAAATCGTCACTGACGGTTACGTGGAGTTGTCTCACCCGGCTGTGACGCTGCGTTTTCCTCTCCTTACTTCAGCCAGTGACCGGCATTTGGCTGCGCCTGCTGGCTCCGAATCGCCCATCGACGAACAACCAGTTTCCTTACTGGTTTGGACCACCACCCCCTGGACGCTCACCAGCAATGTGGCAGCCGCCGTAGGTCCCGAGCTGACTTATGTTAGAGTTCGGCAAGGAGATGAGATTTTATACCTGGCGCAGGCCTCGTTGGAGGTATTACGCGGTCCCTATCAGGTGCTCGACGAATTACAAGGCGCCGATATGGAGGGTTGGGCCTACACTGGCCCATTTGATGATCTGCCGGCGGCGGTTGAGCCGGGAGGGCACACGCTCTTGAAGAAACTGGCTGGCAGCCGAACTGAGACCGCCGCCCAATCGCATCGCGTTATCTTATGGGACGAAGTCGGCCAGGCTGAAGGCACCGGTATCGTTCACATTGCTCCTGGCTGCGGCGCTGAAGACTTTCAGCTCGGCCGCAAGCTTGGCCTTCCCTTTGTTGCGCCCTTAGATGAGGCGGGTAATTTTGTCGCAGGATTCGGCTGGCTAAGCGGCATGCATGTCTCGCAAGTCAACGATCCGATTTTTGCCGACCTGCGGCGCAAAAATCTGCTCTATCACGTAGAACCTTATACGCATCGCTACCCGGTTTGCTGGCGGTGCCGCACCGAGTTGGTCTTTCGCCTGGTGGAGGAATGGTTTATTTCCATGGGCCAGGTCTATGATAAGCCGCGCCAGGAGTTATCCCCGGCTGAAAAGGCTGCCAGCTTGCGATATCAGATTATGGATGTCGTTGATCAGATCCGCTGGATCCCTGATTTTGGCTACGCCCGTGAAATGGACTGGCTACGCAATATGGCGGATTGGATGATCAGTAAGAAACGCTATTGGGGGCTGGCCCTGCCCATCTGGGTCTGCGATAGCTGCGGGCATTTTGATGTGATCGGCAGCGAGGCAGAGTTGAGCCAGCGCGCGGTGGAAGGCTGGGGTACTTTCGCCGGACATACACCTCATCGCCCGTACATCGATGCCGTCATGCTAACCTGTCCAGAATGTTCAGGAAGGATGAGCCGCATCCTCGACGTCGGCAATCCCTGGTTGGACGCTGGCGTGGTCCCCTTCAGCACCCTACAATACCGCACCGACCGAGCATACTGGCAGTCCTGGTATCCAGCGGATTGGATCAGCGAGTCCTTCCCCGGCCAATTTCGTAACTGGTTCTACAGCATGCTGACAATGGCCACTGTACTGGAAAACAATCCACCCTTCCGGCAAATTTTTGGCTATGCCTCCCTGGTAGATGAAAATGGCCGGGAAATGCACAAGAGCTGGGGGAACGCGATCGAGTTCAACGAAGCCGCTGACAAGATGGGTGTAGATGTGATGCGTTGGGTCTTCAGCACCCAAAAACCGGAGAACGATCTGTTCTTTGGTTATGCCAGCGGCGATGAAGCCCGCCGTCGCTTCCTTCTACCTTTGTGGAATGTCTACAGCTTTTTCGTCACATATGCAAATTTAGATCAGTGGCTGCCATCTTCTACGAATTTAAACTTTTCCGGTGTTGCGGCGCGTGAGAAAGAGAAACTATTGGATCGCTGGATCCTATTCCGTCTCAACGAGGTTATCCAAGGCGCGACGCATGCTTTAGAAGACTCCGCTAGCCAAAAAGCCGCCTGGATCCTGGAGACATTCCTGGACGACTTGAGCAATTGGTATGTCCGGCGCAGCCGGCGACGCTTCTGGAAGTCTGAACATGATGCCGATAAAAACGCCGCCTATACCACGCTCTACCACGTCCTGGCCACATTGGCGCGTTTGCTTGCTCCCTTCACACCTTTCGTGGCCGAAGTCATTTATCAGAACCTGACGCGCACGATTGATCCCCAGGCCCCTGAAAGCGTACACCACACGGCCTGGCCGCAAGTTGACCCGGATACAACCCGCGATCAAGATTTCGCCGAAGCCCGTCAAAATCTACTCGGACAAATGGCCCTGGCGCGGCAGGTTTGCAGCCTGGGCTTAAGCGCTCGTAGTGCGGTCGGATTGAAAGTGCGCCAGCCGTTAGCACGCGCCCTGGTCTACCTCGGCGACGGCAACACGCTGGCTGATGAACTGGCATACATCATCTGCGATGAATTAAATGTGAAATCGCTGGAGTATGTAGACGAGGCCAGTACATTGGTTACCTATCGTATCTTGCCCAATAATAAGAAGCTAGGCCCACGCTTCGGGGCTGAGTTTCCCCAAGTTCGCGCTGCCCTTTCGGCTGTCGATCCACATGCAGTCGCAATTGCAGTCCAAGACGGCCTATCCGTGAAGTTGAACCTGGGAAGCCAGGTGGTGGAATTAGCCCCCGATGAAATTCTGATCCAGCCTCAACCTGCTGCAGGTTTGGCAGTGACGACCAATAAGTTCATCACCGTCGCGATCGACGCCCAGGTCACTCCGGAATTACGCCAGGAAGGCCTGGCGCGCGAAGTCGTCCGCCGGGTGCAAGCCATGCGCAAGGAGGCAGGCTTCGACATTGCAGACCGCATCATCGCCTACTACCAGGCCGCCGGTGAGTTGGAGCAGGCCATTCATCTCTGGCGCAATACGATTATGACTGAAACGCTCACCATTGAGCTTCTACCAGGACCCCAGACAGGAGATGCATCCTCACAAGCAGATCAGCAAGCATACCTGATTGATGGCAATCAACTACGCCTGGCAATCCAAAAGGCCAGCTCCTCGCTCTGATCATGGGGCTGTCGATAGCAGATTGCCTGATCACACATTGACTAATCCTTAGAAATAGTGGAAAATACATCGCACTCTACGAAATTATTACAAGGTGATCAAGAATGTTTAAACCAGTATCCAGTAAACTAAACCCAACCCTGCTCGAAGAAGGCGTGCTGCGCTTCTGGAAGTCGCATCATGTCTTCGAGAAATCCAGCGCTGTACATGCGGGAGCGCCTGAATATGTTTTCTACGAAGGGCCTCCGACTGCCAATGGCAAACCAGGTGTACACCATGGCCTGGCGCGTGCATTCAAGGACATATTCCCGCGCTATAAAGTCATGCGCGGTTACCATGTGAGTCGCCGAGGCGGCTGGGATACACATGGCTTGCCTGTCGAGATCGGCGTCGAGAAACAGCTCGGTTTCACGAACAAAGCCCAGATCGAAGCTTTCGGTATCGCGAAATTTAACGAGCTCTGTCGCAAATCTGCCTTCGAGTACATCCAAGAATGGGAGCGCTTCACCGATCGCCTGGGGTACTGGGTGGACTTGAGCACGGCGTATGTCACTTACCACAATGAGTACATCGAATCGGTGTGGTGGATTCTGAAAAGCCTGTGGAATAAAGAATTACTTTACCAGGGTTACAAAGTAGTACCCTACTGCCCACGTTGCGGCACCCCGCTCTCCGATCACGAGGTCGCTTTGGGTTACCGTGACGCCGAGGATCCATCAGTCTTCGTGCGTCTGCCGCTGGTGGATGAGCCAGGCGTCTCCTTGCTCGTATGGACGACCACACCCTGGACCCTGCCCGGCAATGTGGCGGTAGCAGCGCACCCCGATGTGGATTATGTCACAGTCGAGCGCCCTCTGCCTGAAGGCGGAATGGAAAAGCTCGTCGTGGCCGAGGCCCTGGTAGCTCAAGTTTTTGGCGACGAACCAGTTAAAGTTATTGATTCTTACAAGGGCCAAAAGCTAAAAGGCAAAAAATACCAACCACTGTTCACCTTCATGCCGCCAGACAAGCCAGCGTATTACGTCGTCCTGGAAGATTACGTCACGACAGAAGATGGAACCGGCCTGGTACATACCGCGCCGGCTTTTGGCGCCGAGGATATGCTGGCCTCGCAACATTACAACCTGCCGGTGTTGATGACCGTCGGCGACGATGGCGCGTTCCTGCCCGAAATCCGGCCTTGGAGTGGCTTATTCGTTAAGGATGCCGACCCCTTGATCACCGAGGATTTGCAACGCCGCGGCTTGCTTTTTCGCGCCGGGCGCATCCGACACACCTACCCCTTCTGCTGGCGTTGCGACACCCCCCTGCTTTACTATGCGCGCCGCACCTGGTATATCCGCACAAGCCAGTACAAAGAGAAACTCGTCAGCATCAACCAGAAGATCAACTGGGTGCCGGAGCACATCAAAAACGGCCGCTTCGGCAACTGGTTGGAGAACAATGTCGACTGGGCGCTTGGGCGCGAACGTTACTGGGGCACCCCTTTGCCTGTCTGGCAGTGCAATACATGCGGTCATCAGTTAGCGATTGGAGCGCTGGCTGAGTTATCTGAGCTCGCCGGACGTGACCTGAGCGGCATGGACTTACACCGCCCATTTGTGGACGAACTCGAATTCCCTTGCTCACTCTGCAATGGCCCTATGCACCGTGTCCCCGAGCTGATTGATGTGTGGTTCGACTCGGGCGCGATGCCTTACGCGCAATGGCATTATCCCTTCGAAAACCAGGAAACGTTCGCCGAACAATACCCGGCAGATTATATCTGTGAAGCAGTTGACCAAACGCGCGGCTGGTTCTATTCGCTGCACGCCATCGGAACCATGCTGTTCGAAAGCATGACTTTCAAAAACGTGATCTGCCTGGGTCTGATCCTGGACGCCGACGGGCAGAAAATGTCAAAATCAAGAGGCAACATCGTCGATCCGTGGGACGTGCTGAATAACCATGGCGCGGATGCCTTCCGCTGGTATCTTTACACCGCAAGCCCACCCGGCCAGGAGCGCCGTTTCTCGGTTGACCTGGTAGGCGAGGTGGTACGTAACTTCACCTTGACCTTGTGGAATGTTTATTCGTTCTTTGTCACCTACGCCAATCTCGATCGTTGGACTCCTTCGCTTTCTACACAAGGAATTGTGCTAGACGAGGCAGGACTCGATCGCTGGCTGCGCTCAGAGCTGCACAGCCTGGTGCGGGAAGTCACCCAGGCTCTCGATAACTATGATGTCACCGGCGCAACCCGTCCGCTGCAGACCTTTGTCGATAACCTGTCCAAATGGTATTTGCGTCGCTCGCGCAGGCGCTTCTGGAAATCTGGGTCGGATGCGGATAAGCAGGCGGCTTATGCCACGCTCTATGAAACATTAGTCACGCTGAGCAAATTGCTTGCTCCCACCATGCCTTTCATGGCTGAGGAGTTATACCAGAATCTGGTGCGCTCGGTCGATGCTGAAGCGCCCGAATCGGTGCACCTGGCTGATTGGCCTGCCTATGTCCCGGAATATATCGACGAAACGCTCAACCACGACATGGAATTGATTATGAAACTGGCCTCGTTAGGTCACGCCGCACGCAACCAGGCCCAGATCAAAGTTCGCCAACCGCTGGCCGAAGTAGCCTTCTCGGTCGCGAACCAGGATGAAGGGCGCGCGCTGCGGTCTTATGCAGATTTGCTCTCGGATGAGCTTAATGTCAAACAGGCGCGCGCGCTAGGCTCTGCAGGTGAAGCAGTCGCTTATAGTCTCAAACCACTGCCCAAACAGCTTGGCCAGAAGTATAAAGGCCAATTTCCTAAAGTAAGCCAAGCCATCCTGGTCCTGGATGCCAACCAGGCTGGGCCGCTTCTGCTCGCAGGACAAGCGGTCCAGGTCGTGGTGGAGGGTATCCAGCTTGACATCCAATCCGATGAAGTAGAGGTGCGCGCTGAAGCGCGCGCCGGGTTGGTGATCGCATCTGAAGGCGCGTACCTGGCAGCGTTGCAAACCCAGCTAACGCCCGAACTGGTCGAAGAAGGGCTATCGCGAGAATTTGTCCGGCGCGTCCAGGATCTGCGCAAGCAAGCCGACTTCGACATCGCCGACCGGATAAAGCTGTATGTCCAGGCCAGCCCTACATTAGCCGCTGCAATCGAGAGCCAAAAGGATTACATCATGGGTGAGACTCTGAGCATCGCATTGAACCTCGAGGCGCCGCCGCACGATGCATCTGTAAGCCAGGCTGAATTCGATGGCCAGCAGGTCGCCTTTGGCATCGTGAAGCATTAAACCGATTTCGCACCTGGCCACGATATACGCTGACTACCAATCGATATCCTGTTAACCAAAGAATATCCGCATTTTACAATGCGGATATTCTTTTTCTTGCAATATAATGGCGTATATGATATGATCTCTGATTGAAATAACCACCGGGACGGTGGTCATTTCAATCCACTTTTACCGTCACGTTTACACCATTCCATCAGCACAGAAATAACTACAAACGGTAGACGCTAATAGGAGATCAGCATGTCTCGTAAAATATTGCTTATCATCATAATTGCGGCGCTTGTCCTGGTCGCATCCCCGGCCCAAGCAGGGGCGCCTCAGACCCCGCCAGGCGTGAACCCACTTACCGGCTTGCCGGTCAGCGATTCAGCCAACCTGGCTTTACCGCCGGCGTTGGTGTCGATTTCTAATTTTCCCGCCTCTACCCGTCCGCAAGCCGGGCTTTCCTCGGCGCCAATTGTTTTTGAGACCTACATTGGCGAGGGAATGACACGCTTTTTAGCCATTTTCTATGGCGACTACCCTGGCCAGGCCACAGATCAACAGAATTCTCAAGCGACTACAGCCGAGGCTAGCATTGGCCCGATTCGCTCCGGACGTATATCCTTCGAAAAAATCCGTAAACTCTACAGTGGTTTTTTAGTGATGGCCGGCGGTTATAAAGGGGTCATGCAGAACCTGCGTGAGTATACAAACGTTTACGGTTCGGATGGCTCTGACATCAACAGCGCCATGATCCCAGTAACTCGACTGGAGCAAATTGCCCAGGCGACATCCCAGAAACTCGATACAGCTTCGCTAACCGGGTTACGCTTTGAGACTCAAATCCCCGCCAATGGAAAAGCAGGCGCCGTCATCTGGTTGCCTTATAGCTACTATAACCAAATTTTCTGGCGCTACGATACAGCCAGTGGCGCTTATCATCGCTACCAAGATAACGCGGACGCTAAGAACTTCATCCAGGCCACCGACCGCCTGACTGGCGAACCGTTGAGCATCGAAAATGTAGTGATCCTGTTTGCCGATCACGAAAAAATCAGCAACACGATTATCGACCTGAAACTGGGGTTCATCGATCGCGCCCCGGCGCTGCTCTTCCGTGATGGCCAGGTATACCAAATTTTCTGGACCACAGCCAACGGCGACTATGAAAAAGAAACCGGCAAACTACGTCCCATCCGCTTTATGGACGCGGACGGCAATCCCTTCCCACTCAAACCCGGCCAAACCTGGATCGAAACTGTCACGACGGCCACTTATACGTACGAGACGGCAGATTCACAATCATGGTACGATTTAAAGACCACCCGGCAGCCTGGTTCGGGCGTGTGGGTAGTCCGGTTTATGGCGCCATAAATTTATGGAAGGTAATCGTGCGGGTTAACTTTCGTACCGTTGTACATCATCTCGAAGTGTAGGTGCGAGCCGGTTGAGTTGCCGGTGCTGCCGATCGCCCCGACGATGTTGGTCTGATATACACTCTGCCCGCATTGGACATAAATGCCGCTCAAGTGTGCATAGAGCGTCTGCCAGCCATTGCCGTGGTTGATCACAACCACATTGCCATAGCCCCAGTTATTCCAACCGGCGTATACCACGACCCCATTGTCAACTGCGTAGGTTGGGTCGCCCGTCTCGCCATCCACGTCAATCCCAGAGTGGTTCGCGGCAGGAGCGTAATCGAAACCCGACAGAAAATGGCTGTTGGCCGGCCAGACGAACACGCCTGCACCGATTGCGCCATTGGCGATCGAACCGCATGCACCGGGACCAAGCACATTGGCCACGCTCGGATTATCGCGTGGGATCTCTGGCATGCTCCAGTTGACAAATTCACGATGGCCGCCCGGAATAACCAACCAGGCGCCGGCTTCGATGTTCGGCTGAGAGAGATCACCAATCGTCGCCGGGTTTAATCCGTTACCAGGAAAGTCAATAATATCTTCTGGTTTTACCCCAAAGAATTTTGCCACGCCGTTCAGACCATCTCCGGCTGACCAGCGGTGATAAGCTCCGTTTACCGGCAAGATATTTAAGACTTGATCCGGCCGAAGGCTATGGGGATTATCGCCCAGGGTGAATTGGTTCGCCCACAGGATCGTCTCTGGCTTTAATCCAAACTTTTCGGCGATGCCAAAGACGGTGTCACCCGGTTGGACAGTGTATTTTTCAACCTGCATACGCGGTCGAGAGGGCAGATCGGTATGCATCGCCGCGCTGCGCGGGATGCCTTCGCCCGCGGCTGCCTGGATAGCAGGTTGAAATTCAGGCAAATCAACCGGAATTTCGGTTGGAGTAGGGGTGGCGATTGAGGCAGCAAAAGCTGCCAGGCGCGGTGAGGGTGAACCCGTGGTCTGCGCGCGTAAATAAACAGCACGCAATCCCCAGGCAGCCAACAGTATAAACGCGACCAGCAAAATATGAGTTCCCAGGCGCAGGATCGTATCCCCCAGACCCGCCTGGCGAAGGTTTTCCCACACCCTGGGCCACTGGTTCCATCTAGTTGCTTTTGGCGCTGCAGGTCTCTGCGCCGAGTCATCAGCCAGGGTAGGATCGTTATTTAAATGTTCATCGGACATAGCCGGTAAAAAACACCTCCAGGTAATTATCGAACAAAAAGCATCATATCATTCTTTAGATCGATTTGTCAACGCTAGGGCTCATTTACCTTTTTTACAGCTGCTTGCGCAGCGGCCAACGGTTCGATCTGGCCCTTGAGCACTCCCACCACCGCTTCCTGCAAGGCTGGGCCAAGGATTTTCAAGGCCTCGACGGATGGATATAAGCGCGCCGATTCAGCGATCGCCTCTAAATTGGTTTTTTGGGCGCTCTCATCCCAGGCCGCCAGCGCACTCGGGCGCGCCGGCAATATGCCAGCAGCTTCACTCCAGCGCCCCAAAAACGGGCTGTCGATTAAAAATTCTGCCAGTTGCACCGTCACAGGCCTCTTCTCGGGGTCAGCGGAAGTCAGCGTCCAGGCCCAACCACTGGCCAGGGTGAAAAGTTTGCCATCTTGGGTGGGGATTTGACCAATTGTGGCGTTTTCAAATCCATCTTGGCGTTGTTGGGATAGCCAGGTGGCTAATGCCCCGGCCCGGTTTTCGTTAAACGCCTCCCGAGCCTGCGCGTCGCTTTGTAACTGCGCCAGCCAGGCGGGCATTAGCCCCACATCCGCGGCCGATTTATAAAATTCCAGCACCTTTGCCAAAGTCGCAACATCTAGTGTTGTCGTACCTTGAGCGTCCTGGAGCTCGCCGCCGCTGGCATGGTACTGGGCCAGGGTAAATAGCGCCTGGGGATCGGCTGCTGCAAATGCCAATGGGCTCTTCCCTCCCAAAAAGGTTTCCCAATTGGTTGCTGGCGAGGCGCTTTCCGCGGCGCGCGTCACCTGCACCAGTACATCGCCCGCAAAAGGTAAGCCAAAGATACTGTTTTGTAAGCCGGCTACCTGGCGAGCGTAATCGTACCAATCCGGATCATCCAGGACGTTGGTCAATCCATTCATCGGGCGCAGCAAGCCTTTGACCGCTGCAGTCTGGAGCAGGGTATGAGGCAAGACCACCAGGTCTGGCATGGCCAATTGAGCAGCCGCGGTAGTCGTCGCCAGTGATTCATACAACCCACCCGGACCATCCAGGGCCTTAACCCTCACTTCAATTTGTACATCCGGGCGCCGGGAGTGGAATTCTTCCAGGCGCGCTTGCAGGAGCCGGCCAGAGGGAGTATCGGCTGCAGGATCGAATTGCGGCGGTACCCATAAACGCAGCACAAGCGGGCCATTTGGCGTGGCAGCCGCGGTCGGAGCTGGGGTCGGGGGGCGCACTTGAGATGTCGCGCTGGCCTCCGGCGGTACGACAGGCTCAGCCGTTGCCCAGGGCAGGCCCGAACATCCCGCCAGCGTTAAGCTCAAACAAACCAGAAGCAAAAAAAAGGTCTTCACCGCGTAATTGCCTGCAACCTAAACAATCACGCCAATTCCACGGGATTGCTTAGTAGCTCGACCATCAGACGCACAGCGTTTTGCACGTCATCATAATCTACCATCTCAGACGGTGAGTGCACGTAACGACATGGGATCGAAAGCGTCCCCGCCGGCGCGCCAGCCCGAGAAAGTTGAATTGCCGAGGCGTCCGTGCCGCCGCGCTCGAGAACCTCTAACTGGTAAGGCAGGCCAGCCTTCTCTGCTGTACCAACCATCCAATCCACCACGCGTGGATCGGCCAACATACCCGAATCGCGCACTTTTATCGCTGGCCCTTTGCCTAAAGCAACTTCCATCCGGGCGCCTTTGGGCGTATCACCCCAGGCGGTCACATCTACTGCCAGCCCTAAGTCTGGTTCCAGTCCAAAGGCTGCCACAGTGGCGCCGCGAATGCCCACCTCTTCCTGGACGCTGAACACAAAAAACAGCTCGTGCGGCGTGTGGCTTAGTTGGCGCAGACTCTCGATCAATACGGCTACTCCGATGCGGTCATCCATGGCTTTAGAGACCAACCGCTTACCCAGATCCATAAACGGACGATCAAAGGCGGCAATATCGCCTACTCGCGCTGGGCAATCAGCCGGATTGCTTGCGCCCAGGTCGACGAACATCTGCTCGAAGCCAGGCGCTTTGCTCATATCATCGATCCGCTCGCTGCCAATAACGCCCGTAGCTCCATTGATAAAGCGCACTCGCCCCCCCAAGCAAGTCTGCGGGCGCACCCCGCCGATAGGGATAAAACGAACAAAACCTCTATCATCAACATGCGTAGCCATCAGTCCAATTTCATCCATGTGGGCTACCAGCATGATTTTCTTGCCATCTGCACTGGACTCTCCTTTGCGTACAATCAGGTTGCCCAAGCTATCTACGCGAATTTCATCTGCAAAGGCCTCGACCTCTTTACGCACAACCTGGCGAATTTCACCCTCATATCCTGAAGGAGAAACGGTCTCTACCAATTTCTTAATCAGCTCTTTCATAATCACTCCTTTACATTTTTATCATTCAACCACTCGAGGGCTGAATCACAAAATATCTACCTTTCCACGGTGAAGATTTTGGGATCGAGTCGCCCCACCGCGGTGTAGACCAGCGTAAGCGTATTCTGCCAATCATCCAGGCGAGCAAGGCCGGCAGCAGTGTGAGCGTAGCGACCTGGGACTGAGACCGACAGGCTGGGGATGCCCGCGCGCTGTTTATGAATCGCGCCCGCATCCGTTCCACCGCCGCCTGGCTGGCGAAATTGATAGGGGATGTCTGCTTCTGCTCCGGTCTCAGAAAAATGGCGTACCAGGCGCGGATCCGACAGTGTGCTGCTGTCAGCGATATAGATCGCCGGCCCCGCCCCCAGGCGAGTGTTATAGCGCGTGTTCTCGCTTCCCAGCTCGCCCGCGTCATAGGGGGGCAAGTCGTTTGCTGGCGTGCTATCCAGGGCGACTGCCAGGTCAGGGTTGAGGGCATAAGCCGCCACACGCGCCCCGCGCAGGCCAACCTCCTCCTGTACCGTAAAAGCCGCCAGCAAATCGATATTAGCCGGGGCATGCTTGAACAGCTCGATCAAGGTCGCTACGCCCAGGCGATCATCCAATGCCTTGGCGCACAGACTCGGCCCGAGCTGGGCAAAGCGCATCGCGAAAGTCGCCCGGTCGCCTGGCTTGACCTTGTTCTGGTTGCCAGGACCTACATCGATGCGTAAAGTCTCCAGTGTGATGGCTTGTTTGCGCTCCTCAGGCGTCGTCAGGTGGATTGGTTTCGCTCCGATCACGCCCGGCGTATGCTCCTTGCCGATCAGCACTGCTTTGCCGGCCAACTGCCGCACATCCAGTCCTCCGACTGTATCGAAACGGAAGATGCCATCCTCTTCGTCATGGGTGAGCATAAAACCCACCTCGTCCATATGCGCTGCCAGCATCACCCGCAGCCGCGCCTCACCATGGCCCAAGCGAGTTGCGAGGATGTTTCCCAGGGCATCGATCCGCAATTCATGCGCGAATGGGCGCACCTGCTCGAGCACGATAGCCCGCACCTCGCTTTCATCACCCGAAACCGCACAGGCATTACACAGGCGTTCCAGGAGTTGGATCTGTTCGGCGCCAATTTCTGGCGCACTGCCTATTACCGGCAAGGGGCTTGTTTGTTCTGTCATGCGCTGCCTCCTTATGCGTCCCAAACCAGTTTATTGATAAACGTATCATCGAGCTGCACGGCAAATTCGGCCAGCAGTCGCCCCGCGCGTTGTACATCTTTCATCGAGATCATCTCCACGGGTGTGTGCATGTATCGTAAGGGGATACTGATCACCATTGTGGGAACCCCCTCGCCTGCAATTTGCAAAGCCATGGCGTCTGTCCCAGACATACGCGGCATAATGTCCATTCGATAAGGTATTTCAAGCCGGTCTGCCAGGTCCTTAAAAGCCTGATACAAGGCAGGATGAATATTGGGACCCCAGCCAAGCGTGATGCCCTTACCCATTGGGAAAGTCTGGTGGCCTGGGCTACCAGGACTGCTGCCAAAAGTCACATCAATGGCTACGGCCAGGCTCGGGTGCAGCTCGAAAGCAGAAGTCAAGGCGCCTCCCAGAGTGACTTCTTCTTGAGTGCTCGCCACGGCCCAGACATCCCAGGCAAGCTCACGGCCTTGCAGCTCCTGCAAACAGGATGTCACGGCAGCCACCGAGGCCCGGTTATCCAACGAATGCCCGGCTAAAATCTCGCCGTTCATCTCGATGGGCGGCTGGGCGAACGAGACCAGATCACCCACGCGCGCCAGGCGATCGATCTCCGCAGGCAAGTAACCGGTATCGACAAGTAGATATTCGAGCGGCGCTGGCCGCTCGCGGTATTCTTCGGGCAGCAAGTGCGCGGGCGGCTGTACTACGATGCCGGGAAGATCCTGTCTCCCGTGCACGGTCACCATCTGGCCAGGCAAGACGCGAGCGTCTACCCCGCCGATTTGGGTCACGTGCAGCAGGCCTTCCACGATACTGGTCACCATCAGGCCGATCGCATCCATGTGAGCCGAATACAATACGCTGGGCGGCGCTGAGTCTCCCGCTCGCCGGCCGTGCCGTAAACCGTGCAGGCTGCCCAAGCGGCTGACATACAACTCATCTGTGAGTGGAGCCCAGGCTTGCTCGATAATTTTACGCACCGGGGCTTCGTGCCCCGATAATCCTGGCGCAGAAATCAAATCTTTTAAAAATGGCATCAAATCAGTCATCAGTATCTTCCTCTTTAAAAGCATCCTTAAGGACCGCCCACCGGAGGCGGTACAGTATCGATGAGCAGTGGATAGGGTATCGGAGTGGGTGTAAAAGTCACAGTTGGCGGTAAGGTCTCCGTTACAGTCGGCGTGTCGGACGGAAATAGCGTCGGCGTGGATGTATCCGTAGGGGTGGGTGTAGCAGTGAATGGCAGGGGCGTATTCGTGGGCGTGGCAGTTCGCGTCAGGGTTGGCGTCACCGGGATTGGTAAGGTGGCAGTGACAAAAATGGGGGTAAAAGAGGGGATAAGCGCCGTGGCAGTCTCAGCAGCCTGGGTGGCAGAATCCACCCATAATGGAGTGCTTGTAAGCACAACCTTTGGCCTGCCGCCGTAACGCGCCAGGGCTATCCCAATACAGTAACAGGGCAAAGTCGCCAGGATGACCGTGACTAACACAAAGCGTACGCGTAAACGTGATTCTCGGGTATCATTCATGAAGAGGTTGATAGATGATAACACTTACAGACACGACTGGCAAGGAAGGGCTGCACTGGATCTATCTATCCCCGCACCTGGACGACGCTGCCCTCTCTTGTGGCGGCTTAATCTGGGAACAAACCCGAGCAGGCGAACAGGCCAGCATATGGACGATTTGCGCTGGGGATGCGCCGGATGCGCAGTTATCGCCTTTTGCCGAGTCACTGCATCTACGCTGGCAGGCCGGTCCCCAGGCTGCTGATGAGCGGCGACTGGAAGATCTTCGCTCTTGTGAGCGTTTAAACGCCTCCTGCAAGCATTTCTCGCTTCCGGACTGTATTTACCGCCGATCATCCAGCTCCCATGATTATTTCTACGATTCCGAACAGGCTATTTTTTGGCCCGCTCCACCCGGACGAAGCCGCCCTCGTAAATCAGCTAAGCCAGGAAATCGCCTTACAACTACCGCCGCGCTGCGCCCTGGTCGCGCCCTTGGCTTTGGGCGGCCACGTCGATCACCGCCTGACACGCGCGATTGCCGGGCGCCTGGCGCAATCCGTGCGCCATCTTTGGTATTATGCCGACTATCCTTATGCTCTAAAGGCTTCAGATGAATTAGCAAATCTGCGCCTGGCAGGTTGGGTGGTCGCCAACCATTCGATTACCGCAGCCGGGCTGGCTGCCTGGCAAGAGAGTGTCGCTGCACACAGGTCGCAAATCAGTACTTTCTGGCCAGATTTGGAGGCTATGCGCGGCGTAATTCGGGAGTATTCTCAGCAAAACGATGGCATCCGGTTGTGGCAGAGCAACGATTGATATTGATATTGCGCGAACTTGCGTTCCGCATCGAATCATGTTAGAATCTCGGCCGCGGCGGCAGGATACAGGTTGTCTGTGACGGTTCGCCGCCTTCCTATTGTATAAAGCGGAAGATTAATATCGCCCCATTGGGGTGATTCTCGGTAGCGACAGGATTAAAGAAATGCCGCCATCTTACTTGACCCGCCAGGGTTACCAAAAACTACAAGAAGAGCTCGAGTATCTGCGAACGGTTAAACGTCAAGAAGTTGCCCAGCGTCTGCATGAGGCGATGGAAGGTGGAGAGTTAATCGAGGATGCTGAATACGAAGCCGCCAAAAATGAACAGGCTTTCGTAGAAGGGCGCATTCAAGAACTCGAGATGCTGCTCGCCAATGCCCGCATCATTGATGAAGGAGGCCATCGCGACATTGTCCAGGTGGCTGCTCGTGTCACAATCCAGGAAGGCGATGGCGATCCCGAGGTATATACCATCGTGGGTCCGGCCGAAGCGAACCCGCGTGAAGGACGTGTTTCCAACGAATCGCCGCTCGGACGCGCCTTGATGGATCACCGCGCCGGTGATGTCGTCAAAGTCGACGCCCCGGGTGGTTCATTCTTTATCAAAGTCGTTAAGGTAGAGTAGACTGGGGCTTGCAAACTTGCCCCGCGCATGAACTTCTTGCGCGGGGTTTTTATTTCCCTTGAAAGGAATACTCGTGTGAAAACATGACCTACCAATACACCAACCTCGAACAAATCCGCCTGGAAAAACTCGAACGCTTGAGGGCCGAAGGCATTGAACCTTTCCCAACCCGCGCCGAGCGCACGCACACCAGCCAAGAGGCCATCCACAACTTTGAGGCCGCCGAGGCCGAAGGCAAGTCCGAATGGGGTCCGCTGACCCTGGCGGGGCGTATCCGCTCGATGCGCCCAATGGGTAAGATCAGCTTTGCCCACATCGAGGACGGGTACGGGCGAGTCCAACTCTTTTTGCGGGTTAACGAGCTTGGATCCGAGCTAATTCAACTGTTCAACCAGGAATTCGATCTGGGCGATTTCATCCAGGCCAGCGGGGTAATGTTCCGCACCCGCACAGGCGAAATTACCCTGCGCGTCAGCGACTTCCGCATGTTGGCGAAAGCGGTCACCCCCCTGCCCGCTGCGAAAGACGAAGTGGTGGATGGCGAGATCGTGCGACACGCCACTTTATCCGAGCCGGAGGTACGCTATCGCCAGCGCTACGCCGACCTGGCCATCAACCCCGAGGTGCGCCAGATCTTCCGCACGCGCGCTGCCGTGGTGCACGCCTTGCGTGCTTTTTTGGATTCGAAAGATTTCCTGGAAGTAGAAACCCCCATCTTGCAGCCCATCTATGGCGGCGCAGCCGCCCGGCCCTTTATCACCCACCACAACCAGCTCAAGCAAGACTTGTACCTACGTATCTCTTTTGAGCTCTATCTGAAACGCTTGACCGTAGGCGGCTTCGAACGCGTCTATGAGATCGGGCGCGATTTCCGCAACGAGGGCGTGGATCGCACGCATAACCCGGAGTTTACCCAGCTCGAGTTTTACATGGCTTACGCGGATTACTTGCAGGTTATGGGGCTCACCGAGCAGATGATCTGCTACGTCGCCGATCAGGTGCTTGGCAAACGTACTTTGACCTACAATGGTCAAGAGATTAACCTGCAGCCTCCTTGGCGGCGTCTGGACTTGCGCCAGGGTCTGATCGAGGTGACCGGGATCGACATTAAAGCACACTCGACCCAAGAAAGCCTGGCGGCTGCCATGGCGGCCAAAGGGCTGCAGTTCAATCCGAATGCGGCGCGCGGCAAATTGATCGACGGGATGCTTGGCGATTACCTGGAGCCGACTCTGATCCAGCCAACCTTTTTATACGATTACCCGCGCGATATCTCGCCGCTGGCCAAGAGCATACCAGGAGACCCTACCACCGTGGAACGTTTCGAGGGTTTTGTGGCCGGGATGGAGCTGTGCAACGCTTTTACCGAGCTAAACGACCCGCTCGACCAGGAGGCCCGCTTCGCCGAAATGGGCCGTGAATACGCCGCAGATGATGAGCTGGCCCATCCCATGGACGAAGACTACCTGCGTTCCATGCGCTATGGCATGCCGCCCCAGGGCGGCTTTGGCTTGGGCGTCGACCGCTTGACCATGCTGTTCGCCGGCATGCCGAACATTCGTGAAGTGATCTTATTCCCCCACCTGCGAAAAACTGAAGAATGAGCTTATAAAAAAGTGCGGCCGACCAGCCGCACTTTTTTATTGCGCAATGTATTTTTTGCCGGGGATAGGCTATTGGACGCCTCTACTCGGCAGGATCGACCGGAACGGCCGGCAGGCCCTCCAGCTTACCTGCCAACTGCTCCGGTTTGTGGATCAAAATCGGCAAGTGTTGCGGGCAAATTGCATACGACGCCCCTCGAAACGTGAATGGAATCAAAGGAACATGCATATCGTCTTGCTCACAGTAAATACATATCGGTTGGCTCATGGCGGCTCCTATTTCGAATGAAGATATCAAATCCCAATTTTACCCCAAAGAAAATATTGCACGGATCTATGCCCGGATGATGCGGCTTCAGCGCTCCATCCGGCTGCAAGTAAGATATGGTATAATCGCCGTCACTCAATGACCCACATGGAGACAAGTATCCGTCCTCCTGTCCAGAGAGCTGCCGGGCGCTGCGAGGCAGCAGGCGCAGGCGGTGAAATCCCCTCCGTTGGCCCATCCAGGGCCGGTCGACCCCGTAGGGGTGCGCGCTTCGCCAGAAGAGCCCATCGTAAGGGGACCGGGTACGCCCGTTAGCGCGTGATCAAGGTCGGAAGGGCTCAGGCAGGCGTGATCGCTTGCGATCCAGACAACCCTTCTGGCGAACGCAGGTGGCACCACGAACGCCCCTCTCGTCCTGCATTTCGAGAGGGGATTTATTTTTCTATTTTGTTGGCGCGCTCTCGCTCCAACAAAATAAAGTAGATTTGATGGAGGTGCAACCATGTTAGATCTCAATCTCATTCGTGAGCAGCCGGACCTGGTCCGCCAGGCCATGCTCGCCCGCCAGATGGATCCCGCCCCGGTAGATCGTGTGCTCGAGCTGGACGAGCAGCGCCGTGCGTTGATCCAGGAAGTCGAAAGCCTGAAAGCCGAGCGCAACGCCGTCTCGAAGGAAATCGGCCGCTTGAAGGTCCCCGCCGAACGCCAGGGGAAAATCGACGCCATGCGCACGGTCGGCGATCGTATCGCCGGATTAGATGAGCGCCTGCGCGCCGTCGAAGCCGACCAGTTTACCGCCCAATCCACCATCCCGAATATCCCCGATCCGCGCACACCGTATGGCCGGGACGATGAGGAAAACGTGGTCCTGCGCACCGAAGGCGAGCCGCCTAGGTATGACTTTGAACCCAAGCCGCACTGGGACCTGGGGCCGGCGCTGGGCATTCTGGACTTCGAACAGGGCGTTAAAATCACCGGCTCGCGCTTTTACGTCTTGAGCGGCGCCGGGGCGCGCTTGCAGCGGGCGCTGATCGCTTACATGCTCGACCTGCACGCCCGCCAGGGTTACCTGGAAAAATACACACCCTTTATGGTCAAAGGCGAGACGCTGTTCGGTGCTGGGCAACTGCCTAAGTTTGCGGATAACCTGTACAAGGATCATGAGGAAGACCTGTGGATGGTGCCTACCGCCGAGGTGCCCCTGACCGGCTTGCACATGAGCGATATCCTGGAAGAGGACAGCTTACCACGCCTGTACACAGCCTACACACCTTGCTTCCGGCGTGAAAAGATGAGCGCCGGTCGCGATGTACGCGGCATCAAGCGCGGCCACCAGTTCGACAAGGTCGAAATGTATATGTATTGCAAGCCGGAGGACTCGAACACCTTGCTTGAGAAAATGCGCGCCGACGCTGAGGAGACCTGCCGCCTGCTGGGCTTTCCATACCGGGTCAAGCAGCTCTGCACCGGAGACATCGGCTTCGGCTCGGCCATCACATATGACATCGAAGTTTGGGCGGCCGGCCAGCAAGAGTGGCTGGAGGTGTCATCGGTCTCGAACGTGACCGACTTCCAGGCGCGCCGTGGCAATATCAAATATCGCCCGGCGGATGGCGGTAAAGCGCGCTTCGTCCACACGCTGAACGGCTCGGGGTTAGGTATGCCGCGCACCCTGATCGCCGTGCTGGAAAACAACCAGCAGGCCGACGGCAGCATCGTCGTGCCCGAGGTTTTACGTCCCTGGATGGGCGGAATCGAAGTCATTCGCTGATTTTTAATCTAACGATCCTGGCCTTGCCAGGATCGTTAGACTTAATAAAATTCTATGCCAAACTGGTTAGAAATTACACTGACGGTGTTACTGGGGCTGACCATGCTGGTGGGTCTGGTCGGGCTACTTGTGCCGCTCTATCCCGGCCTGGTGGTGATGTGGCTGGCCGCCCTGGGGTATGGCATCGTGGCCGGTTTTAACACGCCTGGGATTATTCTCTTCGTCTTGATCACGCTGCTGGCGCTGGGCGGCAGTCTGATCGACAACGTGCTGATGGCCGCCGGCGGGCGAAAAGGCGGCGCATCCTGGGTCACGATCCTCGTCGCACTGCTGGCGGGCGTTATCGGAACCATTTTGCTGCCCCCATTTGGCGGCATCATCGCCGCTCCACTGGCCATTCTGTTGCTTGAGTATCTACGCGTCAAAGACTGGAAGAAGGCCTGGCAGGCGCTTAAAGGCCTGACGCTCGGCTGGGGCTTGTCGTTTGCCGCCCGTTTTGGCCTGGGGATAATCATCTTGCTGCTGTGGGTTTTATGGATATGGAAGGCTCGATCGTAAAAAATATCTCCTGCAGGCGGGAGATATTTTTTACGATCTAATTATTTGGCGGCGGCACAGGTAGGTTTTCCTTTGCCACGTTGACCCATTTTTCCCCTTCGTCGATCAACATCACGGGAATGTCCTCTCGGATCGGATACTTACGACCGCAATCCTGGCAGATCAGCCAGGACTCCCTGTAATATTCCAACAAGCCGTCTTTTTCCCGCACGCAATTCGGGCAACGTAATATCGCAAGCAAATCTTTGCTGACCATAATAACTCCTCTTTCAATTTTTAATCTTTAGGCAAATCCGTCCCTGGCCCGTATTGGTACACATCCCGCCACGGTTCGTATTGAGTAAAGAATTCATCCCTGAATAAAACTTCACCGTCGCGCCTGACCACACGCGTCACTGTCACATCCGCCCCGTCTGCAGCCCAATCCACCTGTTTGATTTCGCCGGGCGCCAGGTCGGGGTTTTCTTCATACTGCGCCTTGGGGGGCTCGACCACGTTTTGCGGCCCGCTGGTATCCCAGGTCACTTCGCGCCCATCGGATGTGGAGTAGAACTTCCAGGTAATTCGCTGGGCTTTCTCGTTGACGTATGTTTCCATCAACAGCCAGTAGGGTGTGTCGTTCTTGAATTTGAAATCCACCTGCGGGACGAATACTGTGGCATCCAGACCAGCCAGGTTGGCGTCCCAACCGTTGGCGGTCTGCTCGTAATAACCCACCCGGTAAGCGTGCGGATGGCGCTCGACAATCGGGAAGCCCCCCAGGAAAGCCGTACGAAATAGCGTCGTGCTCACCTGGCATACCCCGCCGCCCACCCCTTTGATGGTGCGCCCGCCGTAAATGATCAGGGCTTCGGCGAAGCCATTATCCAGGCTGACGTCGCCCATGGCGTCTGCCATCGAGAATACCGTACCAGGCGGCACCAACAGGCCATGGAAACGCGCCGCAGCCGCAGAAATATTTTGCATACGCGCCGCGCTGGAGCCGCGGAGATAGGAA
>JAYRNN010000019.1:0-2568 GCA_041912175.1 Anaerolineales bacterium
CTATCAGCCATCTACTCCCCCGAAAATTAGTCCACACCCTTAAAAAGACTTTTTAATGATGCTTTGACAGGCGGTATCAAATCCGGTATAATTTAACTAGCGTCGCGGGCCTGCTCTGATTTGTTACGAACAAGGAGAGAGCATATCGAGGTTCTAAGAAAGTAACTGGACAGATTGAGCATTCTTTAGCTCGGATACGTCCGCGACGACCATCCGAGCTTTTTATTTGCTGTCCAGTTGGTAATGGAAGGAGGTGAATGGAGTGACGACTGTTACACTACGACCGAATGAGTCGCAGGATCAGCTTCTGAAGCGCTTTCGAAAAAAAGTTGCCAAGAGCGGCATTTTAAGCACGGTTCGCCGTAAACGATGGTTTGTTTCAAAGAGTGAGTTGCGCCGTATCAATAAGAAGAAGGCGATCCGTCGGATCAAACGCCGCCAGATGACTGAGCCTGAATAGTATTGGAAGGACCGAAATTGCCCCGACAAGGGTGTTTCGGGAACCGGAGGAATTATGGCAAAAGATGAGGATAAGATTCAGGTGGAAGGGCTGGTCGTAGAAGCCTTACCTGGCACACAGTTTAAGGTTCGGATTGACAATGGCCATGAAGTATTGGCTTATCTTTCCGGAAAAATGCGCAAGTATTATATTCGTATCTTACTGGGCGATCGTGTGCGGGTAGAGATGTCTCCATATGACTTGACTCGCGGGCGAATTGTTTATCGCCACCGCAAACACGCTGAAGAACCTGAATTAGAATTATGATCTCATAATTCTACAACTAGAAGACCGTCTGGGCTGACTTTATCTCCGGGCTAATCTGGTGTGCTTATAATTCGCGTAAGGGCGTCCTGTAAAGACAGGGCGCTCTTTTCATTACTCCAACTCCTTCACCTCGGCAAGCGGAACCCCCATACGCTCAATCCTATAGAGCACTTTGCCTGGCGCATTCCAATCGCAACCAGGACGGTTTAGTAATATCGCATAATGAGCCTTATCGATATCTTCGACGATTCCCAGGTTTTGTGAAAAGTAAGCGCTGGCGGATAACTTACCCGCACAGGTGAATACCGGGATTTTACGATCTCCCAACGGTTTTTCTTTTTCTGAATAGTTAGACAGCCAACGGGCCGCTTCGCTGGTAGAGAGGCCCCAATAGTCCAACTCATAATTTTGATACGCGCCTTGGACCCCGCCTGTCAATACATTGTAATCAATATATTCATATGGAAACAATCGTGCCATAATGAATATTTGATACAGAATCAGACCAGTCACCCCTATAGTTAAGATTCTTGTCCCCCAAAGATTTCTTTTGGATAACCAATCGCTCAATGCTTGGAAACTGATACCAGCCAAACTTGCTATAGGCGGCAAGATGAACATAAAGTGGCGTACCCCATCATAGAGAACCGGACGTGTCAGGATCGCGTAGCCGACCGGAAAAATGATCGCCAGCAGCAGCAACGAGATGCCATAAAACTTATACGTAGGGGTTTTTAAGGCTGATGGCGTGCGAATGAGACTTGCCACACCAAGCACAAGACCGCCCGCCAGCATGATTAAGATAATTTCTGGAAGGGTTGCCAAAAAGTAGCCTGGGATGTAATTCCAAGGCAATTGATCACCTGGATAGACGGCGCCGTGGAATAAAACGACGCCCTGGTAATCAATATTTTGTTGGGCAGTCAAGGCCAGCAGAGGATTGACGAGCGGGTTCTGCAGCGCCCACGGCCAGAAGGCAACCATGATGACGTAGGAAAACGTAAATGTAATGACTCCGATCAGCAATGCCTTACGGATCATCAGCCAACGTGTTTTTCGATCATACTGGTTCCACGCGACGAAGAGAATGCAAATCAATCCTAATCCGAGATATCCATAAAGCATCACACCCCCGACGCGCATCCCCATGGTCAAACCACTCAAGATGCCAGTCCCAAGCACAGATGTCCAGGATAATTTTGGAAAATCTTCCAGTGTCCGAAATATGAAATATAACGACCAGATATATAGCGAGGCGAATGGAATATCCTTAGGGTTGAAAAACATATGCCCATAATAAAGCGGGACGATCCCCAAAAATAACGCAGCCCAGAAAGCAGCTTTTTCGTTTACCACCCGTCTGGTGAACATCCAACACCCGAAGATGCCTGATAATCCGATCACTGCCGTAAAGAGATGGCGTGTCTCAAATCGACCCAGGGGAGAATGTTCCTGGAACCAGGCTGTAATCAAGTTGAATACTCCCCCGTAGGCAACCGGATTTCCGATGGATAACACGGTAAGATCAGGTTTGCCGGTTAATAAGCCGCGATAGTAGCGCAGAATGTAAACGCCAAAACGGTCATGAGTACCTTCATCCCAGGAAATTCCGTATTTTCTAAACGTAGTCAAAACAAGCAACGATAAGATGACAAATAACAATGCCGAGGCCAATAGATAGCGTGATCTGGATGTCATAAATTAAAGTATATCATAGGGCAATTTTCTACTTCAACCTCTCGTGTCAGTCGATTTGACTTGCAAGGCGTAAAAAAATACCTTCAGCCGTGATAAACTTGCTA
>JAYRNN010000020.1:0-2512 GCA_041912175.1 Anaerolineales bacterium
GATTTGATCCGCACGAAAATCAATTTGCTTCCAGAAGGGATTAGCCAGATTCGCACCGTTGAAATTGTTGGCCTGGATCTGCAGGCAGATGGCGGCACACACGTCGCCAATACCCATGAAGTTGGCCGGCTGCATGTGGCAGATTACAAGAGCAAGGGGAGAATTAATAAGCGCATCTATATCGAACTCGAAATATAAGTTAATAGAGGTTCTCTCCTTAAGATTCTGGGCTCTAAGCGAATGAACCAAAAGGCGGATATCATTATCTGTGGAGCAGGCATCGCCGGAATTGCTGCGGCGTATACCCTGGCTGTAAAGCATTCCCTGAAGAAAATCCTTCTAGTGGATGAACGGCCCCCAATGACATTGACATCCAGCGCCTCTACTGAATGTTATCGGAATTGGTGGCCTGGTCCTGGCAATGCCATGGTGGGGTTAATGAATCGCAGTATTGATTTATTAGAGGAGATGGCTGATGCGAGTGAAAACTCATTCCAACTTAACCGCCGAGGCTATCTTTACCTGACTGCGGATCCCAACAGGGCTGCTGAGCTGGAATTGGAAGCCAGGCAGATCGAAGGTTTGGGAGCGGGCCAACTGCGAGTTTATAAAAATGACGCCAACGACCTTACATACCAAACTGCCTCGCTGATAGATTACCGGGACCAGCCGGCAGGAGCAGATCTGCTCCTTGGAACAGAACAAGTCCTTCAGTATTTTCCATATCTTAATCGAAATGTAAAGGCTGCTCTACACGTCCGCAGAGCTGGCTGGTTTAGTGGCCAGCAACTGGGCATGTATATGCTCGAGCAGGCACGCCAGGTTGGGGTGAAATTTATCCAGGCTAAAATGAGCAGCATCTTGGTGAAGAATAATTATGCGGTTGGTATCAAACTTGATACCGGTGAAATCGTCGATACAGGTTGCCTAATCCTGGCGAATGGCCCTTTTATCGCCGAGGCAGGTCGAATGCTTGGCATTGAATTACCGGTTTTTTGTGAAAGACACCTGAAAATTGCTTTTCGCGATCCATTTCAGGTCGTCCCTCGGGATGCGCCTTTATTAATCTGGACAGATCCCCAGGAACTGGCCTGGACAACAGAAGAAAAGACCCAGCTAATCGAAGATCCTGAATTAGCCTGGTTAACGAAAACAATGCCGCCGGGGGTCCATACCCGTCCAGAGGGTGGGCAAGACTCCCAGAACCTTTTGATGTTGTGGGATTACCAGGATCAAAAATCCGAACCGATATTCCCGCTCCCATTGGATCCCGATTACCCGGAAATCGTCCTGCGGGGAATGACGGCGATGATCCCTGGTCTGGAAAGGTATATTGGTAAATCTCCCAGGCCTGTTGTGGATGGCGGTTACTACACAAAGACGATTGAGAACCGGCCTTTAATCGGAAAGCTACCGATACAAGGTACTTTTATGATCGGCGCACTTTCTGGATATGGGATGATGGCCGCGGCGAGCGCTGCTGAGATATTGGCGGCGCAAATTATGGGTTCGAGGCTACCAGATTATGCCGCTGATTTTTCATTAGACCGGTATGATCGACCCGGCTACCTCAATCAATTTTCACACGGAGCAATCACCGGCCAGTTATAAGATATTAAATTAAAAAATCTTGATCAGGAGAAAATATGGACGAAAAAGCTGGTTATCACATGACCCCGGAGGAATTTCGGAATTATGGGCGCATGGTCATCGATTGGATCGCGGACTATTATGAGACCGTTGATCGCTACCCAGTGCTTTCTCAAGTCAAACCAGGGGAAATCCGTCAAATGCTGCCGGCTGCAGCACCCAATAAAGGTGAGGATTTCGAAAAGATCCTTGAAGATCTTCCCAACCTAATCCTGCCCGGGATAACGCACTGGCAATCGCCGAACTTTTTCGCCTATTTTCCATCCAATACCAGCGGTCCGGCGATCTTGGGAGAACTCCTTTCTGCGGGCCTGGGCGTCCAGGGAATGCTGTGGGCGACGAGCCCAGCCTGTACCGAATTGGAAACGCACGTTTTAGATTGGATTGTGGACCTGATCGGTCTGCCAGAAAAGTTCAAATCCAGCGGGAGCGGCGGGGGAGCGATACAAGATTCCGCCTCCAGCGCGGTGCTGATCGCTTTACTGGCTGCTCGGGAAAAAGCCACCGGTTACCAATCCAACGAAATTGGTCTTGGCGACAAACTGATCGTGTATACCTCCACCCAAGCCCATTCGTCCGTCGAAAAAGGGGTAAAAATTGCCGGCTATGGTCGTAAAAATCTACGATTGATTGAGGTCGATGAAAATTTTTCGATGCGGTCGGAATTACTTGAAACACAGATCGTAGCAGATATTCAGGCTGGATTAAAACCTTGTTTTGTTACCGCCACGATCGGAACGACCTCGGATAATGGAATCGACTCGATTAAGGCGATTGGTGAAATTTGTCGGAAATACGATCTTTGGCTGCACGTAGATGCGGCGATGGCGGGCACTGCAGCTATTTGCCCGGAATTCCAGTA
>JAYRNN010000021.1:0-4107 GCA_041912175.1 Anaerolineales bacterium
GATCAGCCTGGATCAATAAAGCTTCCAAATCATCCCATGTATCGGGCGTGATCTGGGTTGCACCAAATAAGGTGGCGATTTGCCCAAAAGCAGATTTGCTGGATTTAGCCAGCCCCTGTTTCCATTTATCGAAGATGTTTGCCATGAGCAAAAATTATATCATGGGCAAGGGTGAAGCGATGTAAGTTATAATTCAGGCATGTCCTCCCAACTTTCTCATATTGATGACTCAGGTCGGGCACGCATGGTGGATGTCAGCCACAAACCCGATACGGCGCGGATTGCGGTGGCCAAGGGAGAGGTGCGCATGCAGCCTGAAACCCTGGAGTTGATCCGGGCCGGAGCGATGAAAAAAGGCGATGTGATCACGGTGGCGCAGTTGGCCGGGGTGATGGGCGCAAAACGCACCTCTGAGCTGATCCCGCTCTGCCACCCACTGCCGTTGACTCATGTGACGGTCGATCTTAGTCTTGATGATCGCTTGCCAGGCGTGCAGATTACTGCAACAGCCCGGACGGTCGGCAAGACCGGGGTCGAGATGGAAGCCCTGACTGCCGTCTCCGTGGCGGCTCTGACTGTCTACGATATGGCGAAGGCCGTCGATACGCAGATGCATCTCCAGAATATTCGCCTGGTCGAGAAGCATGGCGGACAGTCGGGGGATGTTCTGAACGAGGCAGAGGTGGATGGCTAAAAAGTGGTTAGGTCGGGAAGGTTTTTATGCGAGTTAAGGTGATCTTTTTTGCAACCTTGCGCGAACGAACCGGTACGCGGGAGACCAGCCTGGAACTGCCCGAGGGCGCCCTGGTGGCAGATTTTAAGACGCTGCTGTTAGAACGCTTTCCCTTCCTGGCCGCCAGCATGGGTTCTGCTCTGGTGGCCATCAACCGGGAGTTTGCTTTTGACGAACAAGCCATTCCGGACGGCGCAGAAATCGCTGTTTTTCCTCCAGTGAGTGGAGGTTGAGTGATGATGTCTTCTCCACTCACCATTTACCAGATAACCGAGAATGAGCTGGATTTGAACCAATTATTGGCGCAGATCACCCTGCCGACCAGCGGGGCGGCTTGCTTTTTCACTGGAATGGTGCGCGGAGAGACGGCACGCGGCGAGCCACACCGCACCCAGTACCTGGAATATGAAGCTTATCGACCGATGGCTGAGGCAAAGATGCGCCAGGTGGCGGAGGAAATACGGGCACGCTGGCCCACTGTGGAGGGGATTGCGATCGTCCAGCGGGTTGGTCGCCTGCCACCCGGCACGCCGACCGTGTTGATTGCGTGCAGCGCCGCCCACCGTGATACGGGTGTTTTTGAAGCAGCCCGCTATGGAATCGATCGCCTCAAAGAAATCGTACCGGTTTGGAAGAAGGAAGTCGGTCCAGAGGGCGAGGAATGGGTTGAAGGCGAATATATCCCCGGACGTCAAGATTGAATTGTAACCTGATGTTATTGATCCGTTATTTTGAGGACCCTTTCGATCATGGAAATGATCCTGTGCTCGAACTGTCGCCGCCCATACCCTGAAAATGGGTTGCCTTACCGTTGCCCGGTGTGCCGGGGTGTGTATGAGGTCGCGCGCCTGCCTAGGTATGACCCAGACCTGGTCGATCGAACCCAACCGGGCATCTGGCGATATCGGCATACCTTTGGCTTGCCTGAAGCAGCTCCGCTGATCACACTTGGAGAGGGGATCACGCCGCTTGTTTGGGGGGAGGCGTTTGGAAAACAGGTTGCTTTCAAGCTCGAATTTACAAACCCCAGCGGTTCCTATAAAGACCGTGGTTCGGCCGTCCTGCTCAGCTTTTTGAAAAGCCGGGCGGTGAAATCTGCGATCGAAGATTCATCGGGCAATGCAGGCGCATCTTTTGCTGCTTATGCGGTCAGGGCCGGCCTGGATGCGACGGTCTACGTTCCGGCGGCAACTTCCGGGCCAAAGCTGCGCCAGATCGAGACCTATGGAGCCGAAATCATCTCGATAGCGGGTTCGCGGGTCGATACGGCTGAAGCAGCACAGCGCGCCGCGGATCAAGGGATGGCCTATGCCAGCCATAGCTATTTACCGCATGGATTGCCAGGCTATGCCAGCCTGGCTTACGAACTGTTCGAGCAAATTGGCGAGGCGCCCGGCACGGTAATCGTCCCGGCCGGCCAGGGAAACTTGCTGCTTGCAATCGGCCTGGGTTTCCAGAATTTACAGCAGGTTGGTTTACTTAGCCATCTACCCTGCCTGGTAGGCGTCCAGGCGCGTGCGTGCGCCCCCCTTTGGGCGGTTTTTTCCTATGGGATCGCTGGGATGAGCTGGGTGACGGAAGGCGAGACCCTGGCTGAAGGCGTGCGCATCAAACATCCGCTGCGTGGCGACGCGGTATTGCAGATGGCGCGGGCTTCGAATGGCGTATTTCTGGCAGTTGATGAAGAAGAAATCTTGACAGGCCGCGACGCAATCGCTCGCCAGGGGTTTTATGTAGAGCCGACTTCTGCTATCGTGTGGAGCGCACTAGGCCAAATCCTGGACCAAGCGGCCTCACCCGTAGTAACGGTATTGACCGGTTCAGGGCTCAAGTCCGCTATGCCATAAACACTTCGATCTATTGGTATGTGAGAACGTAGATTGGTAGACCTAAAAAGCGAGGACGAATGCAAATGAACGACGCAGAACGAGTGGTAATTACGGGGTTGGGCGCGATCACGCCTTTGGGTCACTCGGTTGAGGAGACCTGGCGCTGCGCTTTACAAGGCGTTTCGGGCGTGGGGCCAATCACGTTATTTGACGCCAGCGATTTCCTGGTAAAAATTGCTTGCGAGGTGAAGAATTTCCAACCTGAAGCATATATGCCTGCCAAAGAACCGCGCCGGCGCGACCGATATGAACAGCTAGCCACGGCTGCGGCGCTCGAAGCGATCAGCCACTCTGGTCTGCGGGTTGAAGAGGAAAACTCAGACCGGATCAGTGTGATTATCAGTTCAGCCATCGGCGGCTTGAATACCTTAGAAGAAAATATCCCGCTGGTCAGATCAGAGGGCCCGCGCAAGATCAGCCCGTTCGCGATCCCGATGCTCATGTCTAATGGTGCGGCAGGTTTGGTGGGCATTGATCATGGCTTTCGAGGACCTTCCTTTTCGGTAACCTCCGCCTGCGCTTCTGGCGCAGATGGCATCGGCACAGCCTGGATGTTGATTAAAGCCGGCCTGATCGACGCGGCGATCGCCGGCGCCAGTGAGTCCACAATCACTCCCGTTGCCGTTGCAGCATTTGACAGGATTGGAGCGACATCACGACGGAACGAGGATTATTCGCTGACCCCGCAGCCCTTCGATAAGAACCGGGATGGGTTAGTGATTGGAGAAGGGGCTGCGCTCTTAGTATTGGAAAGCGAAACCCATGCGCGCCGGCGTGGGGCGCAAATTCTGGCGGAGCTGGCGGGCTATGCCTCTACTGCCGACGCCTACCATATCACCGCGCCGCACGAAGAAGGGGCAGGGGGCGCTCGAGCGATGCGTTTGGCGTTGGAATCAGCAGGTCTTAATCCGGAGGATGTAGATTACATCAACGCGCACGGCACGGCGACCATTTTAAATGACCTGTCTGAAACGCGCGCGATCAAATCTGCTTTCGGAGATCAAGCGTACAAGATGCCGATATCCTCGACGAAGTCAATGACCGGTCATATGATGGGCGCGACCGGCGCGCTGGAGGCGGTGTTCTGCACACTGGCAGTCCAGCAGAATGTGCTGCCGCCAACGATTCATTACGAAACGCCGGATCCGGACTGTGACCTGGACTACGTTCCAAACCAGGCGCGCGAGAAAATAGTGCGTGTGGCAATCAGCAATTCTTTTGGATTTGGTGGACATAATGCAGTCTTAGTCATCAAAAAGTATGTATAATACGTACAGACAAAATCAATTATAGATGAGAGAACTAAGGCGCCGCAAGGGACTCGACGGGGAAGTGGGGTCCCTTTCGTTGCCAGAGTTCGGGAGGAATGATCAATGGTGACCTTCGACGGCGGAAACCCTGCTCTCGAATCGGCCGAAACGCTGGCAACTCGTTTAAATTTACCTTTTACCAACATCTTACTGCTCAGGCGATCCCTGACCCACC
>JAYRNN010000022.1:0-41203 GCA_041912175.1 Anaerolineales bacterium
CTGGCTTCCCAGACCTCTTTCTTCAGGCGGCCGACGGCGTTGTCCTCGAAGAACAGGTCTGGCTGGTCGGTGGGGAGAAATCCTACGGGTGCAGTGGTTAACATAGCTGTGCTCCTTCGTTTTAATCTGGAAATATCTTTCCGGGGTTCAAGATGTTGAGCGGGTCTAAGGCCGCTTTGATTCTTTTCTGAATATCGATCGATGTGCTGCCGAGGGCGCCGGCGATATACGGCCGCTTCAATGCCCCCACGCCGTGCTCGCCAGATAAGACGCCGCCGAGGCGCAGGGCAAACTCAAATTCTTCGGCGACCATCGCCTCGACCGTGTTCCACTGGGCGGGGTCGCGTTTGTCGAACAGGATGTTGGGGTGCAAATTGCCGTCGCCGGCATGGCCGAAGATAACGATCGGCAGGCCGTATTTGGCGCTGAGCGCTTTTAATTGGCGCACCGCTTCGGGGATGGCGCTGCGCGGGACGGTGATATCCTCGCCGAGCTTATTCGGCGCTTTGCGCGCCAGGGCCGGAGAGACCGAGCGGCGCGCCTTCCATAGGCTGGCGCGCTCCGCTTCATCCTGGGCGACCTTGACCCCCCGGGCGCCGCTGGCGTGGCAGATGGCGGCGATGGCTTCGATCTCCCGCCGCACGGCTGCTGCCTCGGCGCCGTCGCTTTCGATAAGCAGAACCGCTTCCACATCCAGCGGCAGTCCCAGGCCCATCGCTTCTTCGATGCAGGCGATGGCGGTCGCGTCCATCAGCTCGAGGGCGGCGGGGACGATCCCCGCTGCCAGGATCGCATTCACCGTGCGCGAGGCATCATCCAGAACGGGAAATTCGACCAGGGCGGTAGCGGCAGCCTGCGGTTTGGCCACCAGGCGCAGCAGGGCTTCGGTGATAATGCCCAGCGTGCCTTCAGAGCCGGTGAACAGCGCATTCAGGTCATAACCGACGACGTCTTTGATTGTTTTGCTGCCTGTGCTTAAAATTCGCCCATCAGCGAGCACCACGGTCAGGCCGAGGACGTAATCGCCGGTGACGCCGTATTTCAAGCAGCGCGGCCCGCCGGCATTGCAGGCAATATTCCCGCTGATAGTGGAATGCTTGATGCTGGACGGATCCGGCGGGTAGAACAGGCCGATTTTTTCGACAGCAGTTTGCAAATCGGCGGTGACCACCCCGGCCTCGACGCGGGCGGTGGCATTGGCCGGATCGATCTCCAGGATGCGGTTCATCCGGGTCAGCGAAAGCACAATCCCGCCGTGGAACGGCACCGCGGCGGCAGCCAACCCCGAGCCCATCCCGCGGGGTACCAGCGGGATACGCTGGCGACCCGCCAGCAGAGCCACCTGGCTGATCTGTTCGGCGTTGCGCGGTAGGACGACCACCTCGGGAGTATGCTCGGCGAAGGCGCCGTCATAGCTGTAGACGGCTAAATCTTCGGGAGCGGCGAGCACGCCATCCTTGCCGATGATTTGTTCCAGCTCGGTAATTGTGTTTTTATCTATCATAGGCCTGATCCAAAAGCTCAATCGGATGCACCACCTGGACGGCCAGCCCGCGCTTGCGCACGCCGACGTTGAGCTGCATCTGGCAGCCGGGGCAGCCGGAAGCGATCATTTCTGCCCGGGCGCCGGCCAGGTTATCCATTTTGCGCTCGAGCACCTTAAGCGAGGTGTGGTAGTGGGTGATGAGCTGGCTGCCGGCCGACCCGCAGCACCAATCTGCTTCGGGCATCTCGACAAGCTCGAGCCCGTCGATCAACTTCAGGATTTCCCGTGGCTGTTTCCACACTCCCTGGCCGCGGCGTAGGTGGCATGGATCGTGATAGGTGACGCGGGCTTCAATCCGCCGGGATGGTTTTTCGAGGGGGAGGGCGGCCAGGAACTCGCTCACATCGCGGACCTTATCGCTGAATGCATTTGCTCGTTCGGCCCAATCCGGGTCATTTCTGAGCAACTGAGCGTATTTCTTGAGGGTCGAGCCGCAGGTGGCGCAGTCGGTGATGACAAATTCCATCCCGGCCTGTTCAAACAAGATGATATTGTGGCGGGCCTGTTCCAAGACCAGCTCCAGGCGGCCATAGCCAAGGGCGGGCATCCCGCAGCACACCGTTTCCCGCGGGGTGATCACGGTGCAGCCATTGCGCGCCAGGACGCGGATCGTCGCTGCGCTCTGGTCGGCGAATAGCAAGTTTTGAGCGCAGCCCAAGAAATAGCCCACCCGGCTGCGACTGGAGCCGGTCGCCGGGGTGGTTTCCGGCAGCGAGGGACGCAGCGGGCGCTGCGGCAGTCGCGGCAACATGGCTTCCATATCGCCGATCTGAGCCGGCAGCAGCCGGCCTAAACCAAGGACGGCGGCCAGGCGGCGCAGCCCCAGCCGCTGGTACAGTCGCAGCGGCAGGGTGGCCAACTCACTGCGCTCCGGCCGGGCGATGAGCCCGCCAAAAAGGGCCCGCTTCCAGGCGGTGGGATGTGCCTGCTCCTGCAGCCGGCGCATATCCACGGCGAGGTCTGCCGGGCGGATGCCGACCGGGCAGGCTTCGTTGCAGGCCAGACAGGCAAAGCACCCGTACATTTGCTCGATCAGGTTGGGGCCGATTTCCAGCTCGCCTTCCAACCCTTTGCGGATCAACGCCACCCGGCCGCGCGGCGAAGCCGTCTCGCTGAGCGATTCGCGATAAGTGGGGCAGACTGACAGGCACAACCCGCAGCGGATGCAGTTCAGGTATTCGCTCTCATCCAATTTCACTTACCTTAACCGGCCGGTTCTCATGATAGGACTTCCACGCCGCGTAGCCGAGCACGACCGCAGCGCGGCCATCGGCTCCGCTGGTGGGGGTCGGCAGGTCGTCGCGCATGCATTCGATGAACTGGCGGACTTCCTCGACATAACAGGGCGCATAGCGCTGCATGAAGAAAAACGGTGGGCGGGCCGAGTGAAAACCATCCGGGTCGCCCATCTTGATTGTTGATTCACTTTCGTTCTCAGCCATAGCCGTGCCGTTGGCGCAAAATACTTCCAGGCGCTGGTCGTAACCGTAGACCGCTTTGCGGCTGTTGTCGATGGCGCCTACCGCGCCGTTGGTGAACTTAAGCGTGACGATGTTTGTATCGATGTCGCCGAATTCGTGTAACGCTGGTTCGAGCAGTACTCCGCCGAGAGCGTACACTTCTTCCACCTCGCCCACCTGGAAGCGCGCCATATCAAAATCGTGAATGGTCATATCGAGGAACATCCCACCCGAAACGCGCATGAATTCCAGGGCGGGGAAATTGGGATCCCGGTTGGTGATGCGCAGGATGCACGGCCGGCCGAGTTCTCCCGAGGCGACGATTTCACGCACCCGTTGGAAGCTTTTGTCAAACCGGCGGTTGAAGCCCACCTGTAGTTTGACCCCGGCTTTTTCGACTTCGGCCAGGGCATCATCGATATCGGCGAGATCGAGGGCGAGCGGCTTCTCGCAGAAGATATGCTTTCCCGCTCGGGCAGCGTCTTTCATGATGAAAGCATGGGTGTTTGTGCTGGCGGCGATTAAGATGGCTTCGATTTCCTCATCCGCCAGCAGCTCGTGATAGTCTCTTGCCACGCGTACGATGCCGCATTCTTCGGCGACAGCTTGCGCCACTTCCAGGCGGATATCGCAAATAGCCACGAGATTTGCTTCCGGGATCAGGCTGGCAATATTGCGCACGTGGACGCTGCCCATCCGCCCGGTACCGATCACGGCAAGGTTTATTTTTCTGTTCATGTTACATCTTCATAACGATCTTCATCGCACTCTTGGGCTGGCGCTGCATCGTCTTGGGGTCCAATCCCAGACAGCCGAATGCTTCCAAGCCTTCTTCAAGTGGGATGACTTTGGTGAAGAAGGGCCCCATGTTCAGGCGGTGCTCCTGGAAGATGCGGATGGACGGCAGCATTGTGTTCTGGCCGAGATATAAACCGATGATCTTGGTCGCCCAGCGGGTGACCTCGTTGGGGATAATGCTGGCAGTGATGGACGAATCCATGCCGAAAGGCAGCACCTTGCCGCCGGGGGTGATGCATTTGAGCGCCTGTTCGAGGGCGTTGCCGGTGGCTTCGATAACGATATCGGCTTTGCGCCCGTAGGTGAACTCGGTGATGTTCTTCTCAATGTCATCAACATGTGGGTTCCACACAGTCAGCTCGCACTGCCTGGCAATCTCGATCCGGAAGGGATCGATTTCGGTTACAGCAACCTTGGCAGCGATGTTTTTGGCGAACTGGGCAAACAGATAGCCGATCGGGCCAAACCCCAGGATGAGCACATAATCATAAGGCAGCATGAGCAGGTGGTTCATCCCATTGACCACCGTCGCCAGCGTCTCGACCTGCGAACCGAGCACATCGTCGATTTCATCTGGCAGCAAGTAGCACTGCTTTTCAGGGACCAGGCAGTATTCGGCGTAACCGCCGTCGCGCATCACTCCGATCGCGTTCAATTTGATCTCGACGCACTGGCTGGTCAGGCCCATGCGGCAGAAGGAGCAGAACCCGCAGCGGATGTTGTTATCCACCGCTACCCGGTCGCCGATTTTAAAGTGGTGGACGTGGGAACCGACTTCGACAATCTCACCGCAAAACTCATGCCCGAGCACTGTGTTGGGCTTGTAATGGTGCTTGCCTTCCAGGATCTTAACATCGGTGCCGCAGATGCCCACCCGGCTGATCTTGATCACGACATCATCGGGATCCTTGACATGGGGGACGGCCCTTTCTTCCAGGACAAGCTGGCCGGCGGTTTTAAGAACGAGCGCTTTCATTTTTTCCATGGTCTTTTTCTCCTTTGTTCCGATCTTGATCGTGCACACGTGTGCATGATCGTCAAAAAATATAACCGGTGGGCGCTGTCAGTATGCTACCCTACCAACGGTTGTAAATGACGGATAAAATGCTTTTTGATGTTTTCCGCATACGCCTCGGGATGGGCGCGCAGGATGGCCATGAAACGATCCGAGAAGCGCGGTTTGCCATCGCGGGCCAGGGCGGTCAGCACCGAACCGTAGGTGACATGCAGGATTTCGCGGGCGTGGAAATCATCCAGCAGCAGGGGCAGATCTTCATCGAACGGCAGACCATCCTTCCCATGGGATAGGTCAGCGCCTGCCTTGGCGATATCTGCCGAGACATGGTAGCTAGCCCGGTCGGTTTCATACCGCTGGCGAGCGAAAATGTATATTTCACGGAATAGATCGACGTCGAGGGCGGCAAGGGTGCGTAAGGCTTCGAGATAGCTGGCGCCGGCAGTCTTGAGGTGAACCCGTCCGGGTGAAAGCCGGGCGGCAGTGGAATAGATGCTGAACTTGTCCGAGCCGGAGTGCAGGCTGAGTTTGTAACCGCCGAAATGGCGGGCAATGGCGGCGTGACCGGCGAAATCGGCGGCGAAAATGCTGAGATCGCCAATATAATCAACGCCTTTTTCGAAGCGGCCGACGTAGCGCGGCGCCAGGCTGACCCACTCCACTCCCAGCCGCTTAAGCTCGCTGGCGATGTAAACATGCTCGGCGTGCGAGGTGGGCTGGTCGGTTTCATCAACGGAGACTTCGAGCTCAAATAGGCGTTCCCCGCCCGATGTTGCCAGGTGGTGGTACATGGCGGCGACATGGGCGACCGCTCTACCGTACTTGACCGCCGCTTTGGTCAGGGTGGGCTCATCAAAATGGATTTTCAGCCCCTCGATGTCGAGGCTCTTACCAGATAAACCGCTGGGGCCAGGGCGATTTTCTGCCGGAAGGCGCTCGGCCAGCTCGCGCAGGGTGCTCGGCTCAGCCGTTTCGGCGCGGTTATCCACATGTGCGCCGGGGTCAATGGTGTAAAAAGTAAACCCGGCGGCAAGACAGCCGTCGATATCTGCGCTGGTCTTGAGATGATCGGCATCGGCGCCGGCGTCTCCCTGCCACCCCTCTTGGAAGCAGCCCCAGGTGGCATCGTCGATCACCTGCTGGGGGGTGCGCCCGGTGCGGGTCATCTCGCGAATCGACTGCTGGGCAAAGATCGGGGCAACCCCGCCGACCGCCTGGGCGGCGCGGACATGGCCTGGAGTGGCAAGCCCGATCCGGTCACCCAGCCCGGCCGAGGTGCGCGTGCCCAACAGGCGCGGCTGAAGCCAGCCCAGGCAAGCGCGCAGCGCGGCGGCATTCTGCGGGCTGAGCGGGCCGATCAGCAGGATCTGGCCATCCAGCTCTGAACATTCGCCTTCGAACCGATTAAGCGGGGCGGCCGGAGTAAGAGCCAGCACGGCCAGCTTTCGCCCGGTGGCAGTCTGCGCCAAACCGTATTCCACGCCATCCTGGCAGACCAAAGCGCTTTGGTGAAAGGTGAGATTTGTTGAGCTAAGCTTCATTGGTTTTCGGCTCATGGCTTCTATGGATCAAACCAGGTCGGGAGGCAGAGCGGTCGAGCTGCGCACCAGCAGCCGGCCCTTGATCGTCTGGCTCTTGAGGCGCGGGCTGTTATTCTCAGACGTAGGTTTAAGCAGGTCCAGGATTAACCTGGCCGCTTCAGCCCCCAGGTATTCTTTCGGTTGGTCGAAAGTGGTCAGCGGGGGGTTGGTGTAGGCCGAAAAAATAATGTTGTCAAACCCGGTCACCGAACAGTCCTGTGGGACGCGGATGCCCTGGGCCTGGAGCCCCTGGAGCACGCCAACCGCCATCATATCGTTGAAGCACACCAGTGCGGTCGGCCGCTCAGCCAGGCTGAGAAACGGCGCCAGGCCGGCCAGGCCGTCCTTCGGACTGCCGCCGGATACCTGTCCGATCAACTCGGCTGGGACTGGCAGACCCGCAGCTTCCATTTCTTGCTGAAATCCCGACAGCCGGTCGAGAGTGGTCCGGCCGGAGAGAAAATTGCCCAGGTAGGCGATCCGCCGGTGGCCTAGCTCGATGAGATGTCGGGTGAGCTGGCGGCTGCCATCGACATCGTCATGATAGATCGAAAAGCGATAATCATCGGCGGCCTGGTTGTTAACCACCACGATGGGAGCACCGTGTTCCAGCAGCAGCCGGCTTTGATTGGTGCTGAATGAAGATGAGCAGATGATGAAACCGTCGACCCGGTGCTCGCGCATTACCTGGACGACGGACCGTTCGCGTTCAGTATCATTTTGGGATGATGAAATAAATAAGCTGTAGCCGGCCTGCTGGGCCACATTCTCGATCCCCTGCAGGATTTTGCTAAAGAAAGGGTCGTCAATATTGCTGAGGATCACCCCGAGGGCCTTGGTTTGGTGAGTTTTCAGGCTACGTGCGGCTGCACTGGGGTGATAGCCCATCTCCTGGGCGAGGCGGCGGACGCGCTCGGTGGTTACAGAAGAGATCAGGGGGTTGCCGCGTAAGGCGCGCGAAACTGTGGAGTGGGAAACTTCGGCTCGTTTGGCAATATCTTTAATGGTAGTAGACATTTCAATCACCGCTGCACACGTGTGCATGACCTGAAATTAGTTTACTAAAGGATGGTCTAAAAGTCAACCCTTTTCTGAAAGAATACTTGCATTAATTTATAAAATGTTGTAAAATGACGAAATGAAAGTAAATTTTCATAATAATAAATTATGCAAGTCCGGAAGGGGTTTTTGATGCCTAAAGACACCAAGGTCGCAGATATTGAAGCTGTTTTTCTGGATGTCGGCAACACACTCAGAATCGTCATTAAAGACGAAGGTTTTATGGCCAATTCAAAACGACAGATCGCCAAATTGACTGGGACGCAAATGCCGCCGGAGGAATTTTGGGATTTACTGGAAGCCAGATACCAGGCGCTGCGCAAGCGGGCCAAAGAACAGCTCATCGAAGCTTCGGAGCGAGAAATGTGGACCCAGTGGATGCTGCCTGACTTTTCCGCGGAGAAAATCGCCCCCCTATCCGCTAAGCTGACCCGGTTGTGGCGCGACTGTGATGGCCGCCGGGCGCCGCGTCACGATGTTTGCAAGGTGATCCTGGAACTGAGTGACCGCGGCTACCTGCTCGGGATTATTGCCAATACAATCACCGAGACCGAGATTCCCGACTGGCTGGAAGCGGACCATCTGACGGATTACTTTAAAACGGTGGTGCTCTCTTCCAAACTTGGGATTCGCAAGCCGAACCCGGAAATATATTGGGAATCGGCGCGTAGAATTGGGGTCGATCCGGCAAAATGCGTTTACGTTGGAGATAACCTCGTTCGCGATGTCGAGGGCACCCAGGCAGCCGGCTTTGCTATGTCGATTGTTCTGTTGGAACCAGAGACGCTCAAGAAAGAACCTCCCCGCGATAATGTCCAGCCCGACAGGATTATCCAGGAATTGAGCGAGCTGCTGGATATCTTCCCGCCGCGGCTGAAATCCTGAAAGGGCCAAGTATGGTCGCGGGTCACAAGGCGCGCGGTGGCGTTGCAATCGCCGAGATGGTCAGGACCCTGTATGCCGAAGGGCAGACGGATTATTCCCTGGAGCCCATCGTCCTGGCGACCCGGCAGGGGGAGGCCATCGGTCGGATAACGGATGGCGATGGGGTCATCTTTTGCTGCCGGCGCGGCGAGCGGGAGATACAGCTTACCGAAGCCTTTACTGCTTCCAAATTTGATCACTTTCCTCGGCCTGGCTTTCGCCAGCTCGATTTCGTCATCCTGACTCTGTATCACGAGCGGTTCAGAGATCTACCGGTCGCGTTCGCTCCCGCCAAGGTACCCTTGACCCTGGGGGAAGCCGTCAGCCGGGCCGGGCTGCGCCAGCTGCGCACCAGCGAAACCGAGAAATTCGCCCATGTCACCTTCTTCCTTAACGGCGGGAATAACCAGCCCTTCCCAGGTGAAGAGGATGTCTGCATTCCCTCTCCCACCGGCATAGCCTATGAACTGGCGCCTGAGATGAGCCTGGGCCAGGTTGCCGACCGGGTTCTCGGCGCAGTTAAACAGCAGTATGATTTAATCGTGGTCAATTTTGCCAACGGCGATGTGATCGGGCATACATCGAACCGGGAGGCCAAAATACAGTGCGCAGCGGCGGTCGATGCGCAGCTCGGAAAGGTCGTTCAGGCTGCCTCTGCCGGCGGATATGTCACCCTCATTACTGCTGACCACGGCAACCTGGAAGAAATGATCAACCCCGATGGGACACCCCACGTCGCCCATACCACCAACCGGGCGCCATTCATCTTGATCGACCCGCAAGCCCGGTCTCCGCTTAAGCTGGCGGAAGGCTGCCTGGCCGATATCGCCCCGACGGTTCTATCCATTCTACACCTCGAACAGCCGGCTGCCATGACAGGGGCGAACCTCGCCCCCGGCTGCAATTGGGAGGGCGGGCGTCGGGTGCTGCTTATCATCCTCGATGGCTGGGGGTTGGGCAGCCAGGATGACGCAAACCCGATCTTCATTGCGCCAACACCGGTGTGGGATGAGCTGCTGGCAAACGCCCCTGCGACCCAACTGAACGCAGCCGGTGAAGCGGTGGGTTTGAAACCGGGTAAAGCGGGTAATTCCGAGGCTGGGCACATGAACATCGGGGCCGGCCGCGTCGTCCTCCAGGATGATGTGCGCCTGGATCAGGCAATGCACGACGGTTCGTTTAATACCAATGAGAGCCTGCAGCGGGTGATCGCAGATGTGAAACGGCGGAACGCGAACCTTCACCTGATCGGGCTGCTCTCAGAAAAAAGCTCTCACGGCTCGATCGAGTATCCCTTAGCGATTGCGCGCATGGCCAGCGACTATGGCCTGAGCGATGTGTATCTGCATATGATCTTTGATGGGCGGAGCACTGAGCCAGGCAGCGCGCCGATGCTGCTGGAGACTTTGGAAGAACAGATCGATACGATAGGGGTTGGTCAGATCGTCTCGGGGGTTGGCCGGGCGTTTGCGCTCGATCGGACCGGCAGCTATTCCAAGACTCGCCGGGCATACGACGCGCTGGTTTTTGGTTTGGGCAGGAAATGTAACACATTTGAGTGACATCAGGAGCTCTATCTCAGTGAGGAATCCCTAAACCATGGCAAGCACAAACATGCAGCAAGATCCGGATGCATTTTCGTTGTCTCTATATGAAAAGATGATAGCGATTAATGGTGGGATCGCCGAGCTCGAGCTGTATGAATTCCGCTATGGGTTGAATGAGCTGGTTCCCCCGAATGGCTGGGATTCGGTTGCCATGGACAGTCAGGAAGAAATCGTAGCGCGAGTCAATCAGCGTGAATTCTATGCTGGTATCCAGATCAAGCCGATGGTGGGTGGGCGGATCGTTCTGGATCCGGCCTGCGTGCGCCTTTCACAGATGCTCCTTGTCGGCCTGGTAACGGGGGCGTATCCGCCGGAATGGATCAAAGCACATTTTTATTTTGATATTCGCGGTTTTTACTTCTTACACCGGACGACTTATTTCACGGCGCGAGTGCTGGCGCATTTTGGTGGTGAGCCATTCATGCGCTTCGAGCAAAAGCAAACGCAGTTTGAGCGGCTGCAGGATCTCGGCTACCAGGCATTCCGATTAGCCAATGCTGAGTTGGACGAATGTTTCATCGGTAGTGTGCTGAAGCTCATTGCAGCTCGAGGGGTCCCGATCCTGATCGCCATCGCCGGACCGACCGCGGCGGGGAAGACTGAAATTGTCGAGCGTTTGCGCGTTAGCGTCGAGCAAATTGGTAGGACAGTCACTTCGATTGAGCTGGATAATTTTCTGACCGACCGGGATTACCGGGAGGCCAAGGGCATCCATTCGGAGGGTAAAGAAGCCTTGCACTTTGCGCGTCTCCAACAGGCGCTGGAAGATATCACGGCGGGAAAACGGATCAGCATTCCGCGTTATGATTTTGTTTACGCTACCTCCAGCCATGACCTGAACGGTCGCTTGAAGACCGGCGGCATGCCGATTGAGATCGAGCCAGCCGACATTATTTTTATCGAAGGAAATTTCCCATTCCTGCTCGAAGAAATTGCTCCGCTCATTGGCATTAAAATTGTGTATCTTACCGATGACCCCATCCGGTTAAAACGGAAATGGAAACGGGATATCGACTACCGCAAGAAGTATGATCCGACCTATCTACGCAACCGTTATTTCAAAGACCAGTTTATTATGGCACAAATTGCCTATCTGCCCCAGATGGAAGTCTGCGATCTGCTCGTCGATACCACTGGTGCGGCGCTCTGGGCCGCCCCGGAAATCAGGGGGCTATTGAGGTGAGAAGGAAGGGAAGACGATGGCAGGGACAAGCCGGTTGAACAGTCCGCAGGTGTTTTCTGACGCACTTTTTGAGTTGATGGAACGGCTTAATCCCGGGGTCGCAGATCTGCACCGGATGGAGTTCCGTTATGCTCTCGAAAATCTGCTGCCGGAAGAAGGGTGGGACTCGGTGGTAATGGATGAAGAAGGCGGCATTGAGGGACAGATTGGAAACAGGGACTTCTACGAGAGTATACAGCTCAAGCCTCGCCAGAAGGACCGGATCGTCCTCGATCCAAAAATTGCCAACCTGACCCGCATGCTGTTTGTCGGCCTGGTGCAGGGGAAGTATGCCGGAGAATGGGTCGCCGCGCATTTCTATTTTGATCTCCGCAGTTTTATTTTTTATCCCCGGACGTTTTATTTCACTGCCGAAGTGTTAGAGCATTTTGGCAGTAAACCCTGGATCCGTTTTGAGAAACGGCAGGTGGGTTTAGAGCGCTTTCAAGCCATCGGCTATAACGATTTCATGGCGGCCAACACCGAAATCGACCGGGCGTTTATCGAGACGATTAAGCAGATCATCACCATTCGCGGGATGCCGGTGGTGATCACCCTGGCTGGGCCGACCGCAGCGGGGAAAACCGAGATCACTGAGCGCTTATTATTCGAATTTGAAGAGATGGACAAGCGGGTAACGACAATCGAGGTGGATAATTTCCTGCTCGACCGGGATTACCGGGAAAACAAGGCAATCGGAAAGGAATCCAGCCATTTTGAATTGTTAGTTCGCTGCATCGATCAACTTCTACGGGGAAGGAAAGTCGTCATTCCAAGGTATGATTTCATCAATGCCACCTCCAGTCACGATCCGCAGGGCAATTTACGACCGGGGTGCGTCCCCCTGGAGATCGAGCCGGCTGACATTATTTTCATGGAAGGCAATTTCCCTTTCCACATTGAAGAGATTGCCGGGCTGGTCGGAATCAAAATTGTTTATCTAACCGATGATCCGATCCGGCTCAAACGGAAATGGAAACGGGATATTGATTACCGCAAGAAATATGATCCGGCTTATTTTCGTAACAGGTTTTTCCAAACCCAGTTTTTGCGAGCTGAAGATATCTATCGGCCGTTGATGCAGGTCTGTGAGATGGTCGTAGACACGACGGATGCTTCGCTCTGGCTGGCGCCAGGGACAGCCGATAGCATAGGCAAACGATAATGATGCGAAATCGAAACGAAAGAATGCTTGCATTTTCGCTGAAATTGTTGTATCATACGAAAATGAAAGATAACTTTCATAATTGTTGGTTTTGAAACGAGTTCCTGTTCGCGAGCCATTCGTTCTATTTTATGAAGGTAGCGCCATGAGCACACAGGATTTCAATCAGTTGATCAGTGATAAATACAGCCAGCTCACCAAAGGTGAAAAGCAAATCGCCAATTATTTGCGCAAACGGCAGGATGAGTCTGCATTTCTTTCCATCGGTGAGCTGGCGGAACGGCTGGGGTTAAGCGAAGCAACCTTGGTTCGCTTTGCCTACAAACTGGGTTTCGATAGCTATCCGGCGATGCGCGAAGCCATGCAAGAAAACTTCCGCCGGCGGGTCAGCCATTCAGCCAGGCTGCGCAATCGCTTGGATGATTTGCGTGAAGGGGGGGACATTTTCGAGAAAGTGACTGTGACAGAAATTGATTATCTCACCGAGGCGCTCCAAACCGTCGATCGGACTGCACTAAAAGAAGCGGCAACCCGGATGGTCGCTTGCGAGCACATCTATGTCTTCGGCACCGGTCCCTCAATTTCATTGGTCCATCTGCTTAATCTCCGCCTGACCCGCTTTGGCAAACAGGTGATCCCGCTGACGATAGCGGGACGCGAAACCCTGGAGCCGCTTCTGCTGATGACCGAGCGAGACTTGCTGTTCGCCATCGGTTTTTTTGATGTGAACCCAACTTTACAAACAGTTCTGGATTATGCCAATGAGGTAAACTGCCCCGCGATCCTACTCACCGACACCCTGGGTTCCATCGTTGGTGAAAAGGTGGATATCGTTCTGGCTGCCAAGCGGGGACCCGTTTCGGCATTCCACTCACTTGTCGTTCCGATGACCATTATCAACACCCTGCTGCTAGAGGTTGCAAATCGCAACCAGGAGGTGGTGACTGCCAACCTGGATAAGCTGGATCAACTGCGCGAGCGTCATAAGAAAACCGATGGTATAAGTAAAACCTAAAAAAAGCCGCAATCAGGAAAAGCACATGAGTGATATCGCCCTTGCTCCCCAACCTTTTTCTCAGCGAATGTTAGCCAGCAGCCGGCGGTTTCTGCGCTGGCTGAGCAGCCCACAGGTATATATCGCCTTAATCATGCTGGTGCTGCTGGTCTACATGGTCATCGTCCCACTGTACCGGATGCTGATGACCACCATCACCTACTCTGAAAACGACCTGCGCTACGCCAAGGATGCAGTCGTCGGCAACTTTACCGCTTTTCACTGGTTGAGAATGCTGACGACGAAAATCGGGATGATGATGACCTTCCAGCCGCTGTTGCACTCATTGACCGTCTCACTGGGCGCTACGCTGATGGCTTTCATGATTGGCGGTTCGTTAGCCTGGTTGGTGGTTCGAACAGACTTACCAGGGCGCAATATCATTAATTTCCTGGCTGTGATTCCTTATATCATGCCGTCCTGGACGATCGCGATGGCCTGGAAGGTAATGTTTAATAACGGTACAACAGGCGGCATCCCTGGAATGCTGATGTACTGGACGGGTACACCGCCGCCTGATTGGCTGGCCTATGGTCCAATTCCGATTATCATCAGCAGCGGGCTTCATTATTACACTTTCTTCTATTTGTTTGTTTCGGCGGCGTTAATCTCGATCGACTCCAGCCTGGAAGAGGCCGGTGAGCTGGCTGGAGCCAGCCGGGCACGCATCCTGGGTAAGATCACCTTTCCGCTGGTAGTGCCCGCCCTGCTTTCCGGTTTTATTATGACTTTTTCGAAGGTCATGGGAACATACGGTGGGCCGAATGTGCTGGGTGTGCCTGTGCGTTACTATACCGTCTCCACCATGATCCGTTCCAATATTGCCGTTGGCGCATTTGGGGATGCCTTTGTATTGGCGATTACCCTGATCCTCTTTTCCATGACGACCATATCGATCAATCAACGAATCGTGGGAACCCGGAAAAGCTATGAGACAATCGGCGGGCGCGGTTTTATGGCCCAGAAAACCAAGCTGCGCAATTTGAAATATTATATTGCCGCTTTGGTTATTGCGTTTCAGGTGCTGGTCGCCACCGGACCGCTGATCCTGCTGGGTTGGAGCACGCTGATGCTCAAATCTGGAGATTACAGCCTGAGCAACTTAAGCCTGGTGCATTGGATCGGAAAGAGCGATGTCCGCATCAACAGCGGTGAGCCGGGTATACTGCGCAACCCGGCAATTTACAAAGCGGCCTGGAACTCAATTAAGCTGTCTGTCCTGACGGCATTTTTTACAGCCGTGCTGGGGATTCTGCTTGGCTACTCGATTGTTAAAGGGCGCGGCACCCGCCTGGCTAAAATCACTGAACAACTGGCCTTTATTCCTTACGTCATCCCGGGGATTGCTTTCGGTGCAGTCTATATCACCATGTTTTCCCGGCCGGTAGGACCAATCCCACCGCTGTATGGCACCTTTGCCCTGCTGGTTGTCGTTTCTGTCGCCAAGCATATTCCCTATTCTTCCCGCAGCGGTGTCTCGGCCATGCTCCAGGTCGGGCGAGAGCTGGAGGAGGCTGCAGCAGTGGCAGGGGCCGGTAACTGGAGGCGCTTCAGACAGATTATCTTGCCACTCACCAGCGCCGGTTTCGCCTCTGGGTTCATGCTCACGTTTATCACGACCATGCGGGAACTTTCGCTAATCATTTTACTGGTTACCCCGGCTACTGCGGTTCTCTCCAGTTTAACCATGCGCTACAGCGAAAATGGGAATGAACAGCAAGCCAACGCAGTGATTATCCTCCTGATTGTTCTCGTTCTGATCGGGCAGGTCATCATCAGCCGCTTTGGCGGAGGCAGTCTGAAAAAAGGTCTTGGAGGCTAGAGGAAATTATGGCAACAGCGATTACCATCAAGAATTTGACCAAACGGTTCGGTAATGTTGTCGCAGTAAACAATATCAGCCTGACCATCGAACCGGGGTCTTTTCTTACCCTGTTGGGCCCATCTGGCTGCGGTAAGACCACCCTGTTGCGCTGCATTGCCGGTTTGGAGGATCCAGATGAAGGTGAAATCTTTGTTGGGGATAAGCTTGTGTTTTCACACCAGCGCGGAATTTCAATCCCCTCCGGCCAGCGCGACCTGGGGATGGTGTTCCAAAATTATGCTCTCTGGCCGCACATGACCGTGTACAAGAACATCACCTTTGCGCTTGAAATCCAAAAAATGTCGAAGGCGCAGATGGATCAACGAGTAAAGGAAGCGTTGGCCGAAGTTCAGATGGATGGCTATGCCGACCGCTACCCGCGGGAGATGAGCGGTGGGCAGCAGCAGCGGATTGCCCTGGCCCGGATGCTGGCTTACCGCCCCAAAGTGTTCCTGATGGATGAGCCGCTCTCTAACCTGGATGCCCGTCTACGGATGGACATGCGCAGCGAGCTGAAGCGCCTGCACCATGTTGCCGGGGCGACGACGATTTATGTCACTCATGATCAATTGGAGGCCCTGACGATGTCCTCCATTATTGCCGTGATGAAACTCGGCGTCATTCAGCAGTTGGATACCCCCGACCGCATCTATCACTTCCCCTCCAACCTGTTCGTGGCCGATTTCATCGGCAATCCCAAGGTGAATTTGATGAACGGCGTCGTCAAAAACCAGAACCTGGTTAACCTGGGTAAGTTCGATATATCCGTCCCTAGCAGCGGAGCAAGCGGCGAAGTGGTGGTTGCCGTTCGACCTGAAGATATTCAAATTTCTACCACTCCCCGCGATGGAGCGGTTCAGTTCAGCGCCTATGCCGTGCTGCCCTCTGGAGCAGATTCAACAATTATCGCCCGTCTCGACGACATGGAAATTACAGTCAAAGTAATGGGTATCAGTAAAATCAAAATGGATGAAAAAATTTGGCTGAAGTTTGATCCGGATTGCCTGAACCTTTACAGCAAAGAAAGTGGGAATCTGGTGGCTTCGCAGAGCAATTGTGCTGACTAATGCGCGGCAGAAAAGCAATCAAGGAGGCGGCATGGGATAAACGTTTCGAGGATTGAAAAAGTGGTGATTCATCTTTCGACTACATTGTCAAGAAGGAGAATAGAAATGAAAACGTTCGTAAAAATGTTGACCCTTATTATTTTGATCAGCTTCCTGGCTGGCTGTGCAACCCCCGCGCCCACGGCGACCGAGGTATCCAAGCCGGCGGTGGCCGTTGAACCAACGACGGCCGAGGCGGCGAAACCGGCTGAGGCCACGGCGCCTGAGCCAACGGCTGTGCCTCCAACCGAGGTCCCTCCGACGGAGGCGCCAGCCCTGACCCCGAAGGAAGAATGGCTGAAAGCGAACCAGCTTGGTTCGTATACAACCGATACCCAGGATTGGACTGCAATTGAAGAGGCTGCGAAGAAGGAAGGTAAAGTTGTAGTATATGCCAACTCCTCCAAGATAGCAAAGGCAGCTGAGAAATGGGCTGAGGTGTACCCGGATATTGCCATTGAAGGCTACGATTTAGGCGGCGATGATGTCCTCTCCAAGACACTTGGAGAGCAGCAGTCTGGCACGATTGTCGGCGATGTCTGGTTCAGCAGCGGCGGCGCGGAGCTTGTTGGCAATGTCCTGCCCCACGAATATGTCTGGAAATTTATTCCGGACAGCACCTCGGTTTCCCCGCAGTATACGGACCCGTTGCTGTTCACTCGATTTGGCACGACCATCCTGGCGTACAACTCAGAGCTCAACAAAGTATGCCCGGTGACCAACTTGTGGGAGCTGACTCAGCCCGAATGGAAGGGTAAGATCGTCATTGAAGATCCCTTGAACGATGCTTCCACTTTGAGCAAGCTGCTTGCCGTTGTCTATCACGCGGATGAAATGAAGCAAGCATATATCGACCTGTACGGAAAAGAGCCAGAGCTGGATGCTGACACCCCAGACGCCGGCTGGCTGTGGTTCAAGCGTTTTGCCCAGAACGCCCCCATCCCTCAACCAGGTGGCGACGAGGTTGACTCGGCCTTCGCAACCCCCGGCATGAAGGAGAATCTGCTTGCCTTCACATCCTACTCGAACTATCCTGATGTTCAGGACGGCAAACTGGCTTTCGAGCCTTGTTGGGAGGTAAATCCCATCAGCGGCATGCAGGCCCAGAGCTATGTTGGCGTCATGAACCAGGCGACGCATCCCAATGCTGCAAAACTCTTCATAAAGTTTATTACCAGTGAAGAGGGACGAAGCCCTTGGGCCAAGTTCGGAACATATTTCCCGGATCCGAATTACACCGTTCCGGAAGGTCAAAAGACATTGGATGAAGTGCAGAAACTGACCTGGTTTATCCCTGAGCAGTTTGCTTACGATCAGCTTGTTCAGGCGCGCGACTTCTATTTGTTGAACCTCGGTACGCGGTAAATTCTTATTCGAGCAAAATGAGGCGCCTCGGGCGTGGATCAGAGACCGTACCCGAGGCGCCCCAGGGGTAAGAACGACAAATCGGACAGGTAAAAATGAATACAAGCTCGCCAAGAACACGAGGTCAGAAAAGTTCCTCGCGGATAGTTAAACGTTTGCAAAAAATGGAGAGATGGCTATGACCATCCGGGCAGTATTTTTTGATATGGGAGGCACCATCCAGACTTTCAGCTATACGCGCGAGCTGCGCCTGGCCGCGACGCCTGGACTGCAGGCGCGGCTTCAGGCCGCCGGGATCAACTTGCAGCTCGATACCGAGCAGCTCTACACCGTGACCTCCGATGGCCTCACGCGCTACCATGAATGGAGCCTGAAAAGCATGCAGGAGCTGCCGCCGAACCGCGTCTGGCGCGACTTCATCCTGGCCGGGTTCGCGGTGGATCCAGCTGTGCTAGATGCAATTGCTGAAGATCTGATGGTATACATCGAAACCTGCTACTACCAGCGCGCTATGCGTCCAGAAATGCCTGAGGCGCTGCAGGCAATCCAAGAAATGGGATATAAGATTGGTCTGATCAGCAATGTGTGCAGCCGAAGGCAGGTTCCGAATAATTTGGCCGAATATGGCATTGGTCACTTTTTCAATCCCATTGTCCTATCGAGTGAATATGGCCGGCGTAAACCCGACCCGGCTATTTTTCACTATGCTGCCCGCCTGGCGAACGTGCCCACCAGTGAATGCCTCTATGTGGGCGATCGCATCGCCAGGGATATCGTAGGAGCGCGCAAGGCCGGATTTGGTCTTGCCATCCAGATTAGAAATGATTTCAATCACGGCGAGGTAGATCAGGGTGCGACCCCCGACGCCGTGATCGAGGATATGACCGAGCTGCTTGACATCTTGATCGAGGCAAAACAGGGTGAGGTGGAGAACAGCCAGGCAATTTCCGCTGACGCCAGGCGCGTCTGCGCCTTTTTATTCGACGCCGGGGATATTCTTTACTATCGTCCGGAGCGCGGTTGCAAGTTTGCCGAATTTCTCCATGATCTAGGCCTCGAGCCCGGCGACCAGCACCCCGCAGAGAAAGAAAAGCTTGTCCAGCAGGCCTACCGGGGGCAGATCAGCCAGGATCAGTATCGAGAAGCAGTTCTCCGCTTATCCGGCGTTTCCCAGCCAGAACAGATTGAACGCGGGAAGCAGGTCCTGGCGGAAGAAGATGATAGTGTTCGTTTTTTTGATGGCGTTCAGCAGACGCTGATTGCCCTGAAGGATATGGGCTATTTATTGGGAATTGTGACCGATACGGCGAACCCGATTTCAGTCAAATTAGGCTGGTTTGAACAAGGCGGGTTCGAGCATGTCTGGGATTCGATTATTTCATCGCAGGAGATCGGGGTGCGTAAACCGGATCCTGGGATTTATCGGGCTGCGATGCAGCAGCTAGGTGTTACCTCCGCACAGACTGTATTTGTCGGGCATAAGCGGTCGGAGCTGGATGGGGCGCATGCGGTAGGGATAAAAACGGTAGCGTTTAACTATGGAGAAAATGTGAATGCGGATTATTACATCCAGCAATTTTTCGATCTACTGAAGCTTCCTGTTATCGCTGAACTGGTGAAATAACAACATGGCGACCAGGCAGATCGAAGCAATTTTATTTGATATGGGCGGCACTTTACGCAGCACCAGGAAGCGCAGCAGGGACGAACGGCTTAAGTACACTGCCGAAATCTTGACGCTGTTGGGTTCCACTGCAGACCCGGCAAAATTTTCACGTTTGCTCGCTCGCAGGAGCACTGCTTACCGGCGCTGGGCCCGGGAGACGATGGTTGAGTTGAACGAGGCCGAGCTGTGGACGCGCTGGCTGCTCCCAGAATGGCCGGAGGCCCAGATCCGTGAACAGGCGCTGGCGCTCAATACGCTGTGGCGTGATGCGACCGGTGAGCGGGTTATTTTTCCGGAAGTGGCAGAGGTCCTGGTGGAGCTTTTCCGCCGCGGCTACCGGCTTGGGCTGGTCAGCAACACGACCAGCAGCACCGAAGCCCCCGATGCCTTACGCAAGCTGGGGCTGATCAATTATCTTGAGACGATCGTCCTTTCGGCGGTGGTTGGCAAGCGCAAACCCGACCCGGGCATCCTGCTTGAAGCAACCACCCGGATGAGGATCGATCCGCGCTGCTGTGCCTATGTAGGTGATTTACCGCATCGGGACGTTGCGGCCGGCCGCGAAGCGGGTTTTTCGAAAACCATCCTGATTCGCAGACGGTCAAGCAGAGGAACAAAGGGAATTGCGGATGCCCGGCTAGAGCCGGATGCTGCCATTCGCAACCTCCGCGAGCTGCTGAAGATTTTCCCACCGCGCACACCCCCCCGACCAGCGCCTGTTTTTGCTGCTTCTATCTCCACGATGTGGGCGATGAGCGATTTTGACTCGCTGGCGGATTTCATCGAAGCTGGCCGGCGAATTGGGTTTGGGGGGGTCGAGTTAAACCACCAGGTCGATTCGGCCATGTTGGCGGGGATTGATTTAACTGCGCCAGATTTCAGCAGCGTACATGAACCCTGCCCAGCGGATATTTCAGTTGGAGTGCTAAAAAAGCGCAATTGGTTGATCTCTGCCACGGATGAGGAATGCCGCCGCGAAGGGGTGAAATCGATGCAGCGCAGCATTGACCTGGCGGGTTTGCTAGGTGCGCACACCGTAGTGGTTCATTCGGGAACGGTTCATCCGGACAGGTCGCTTGAAGATCGGCTCCGTCATTTGTTTGAAACCGATCAAAGCCGCTCGAGTCAATACCAGGATTTAAAAGCCCAGTTGAGCGCAAAGAGGCGAGAATTTGCTCCGGCTGGCCTGTCTGCTGTCAAAAAGAGCCTGGCGGAGCTGCTGGATTATGCCGGGCAGACCGGTATCCGCCTTGGCCTTGAAAATCGCTATCATTATTTAGAATTCCCCAGCCCGGATGAGCTGGAAGAGCTTTTCTGCCTGGCAGGACCGGACCGGCTGGGCTTTATTTATGATGTTGGCCATGCCCAGGCCTTATCCTGCCTCGGATTTTATCCGCACGGTGAATGGCTGAAGCGCTTTGCGCCGCGCATCATTGGTACGCATCTGCATGACGTGACCGGTCTTCAGGATCACCAGGTACCAGGCCAGGGTGAAGTAGATTTCGATTTGATCGCGGCCTATTTACCAAAGGAAGCCTTCCGCACGTTGGAGTTCCAGGGGCAGCACACACATGAACAAGTTATTGCTGGCCTGAGATTCCTGGAAGAGCACAGATGCCTTAGGCACTAGGTAGGCGAAGATAGGAGGTATCCCCATGCGTAAGTATTTCAAGAAACGTCAGAACAGGTTTATCAAGATGATCCGCGACCAGGCTTCGCTCACCCTGGAAGGTATGGACGCGCTGAAGGGCTACATGGCTGGAAGCGACCCGGCAGCCGCCAACCAGCTCAATGCCAGAGAAAAGGAAGCCGATGAGGCTCGCCGGATCCTCATCGACGAGCTTAACCAAACTTTTGTGACCCCTTTTGATCGAGAAGATATCTTTGCCCTTTCCCGCACCATTGACGACGTAATCGACTATGCCTACAGCACGGTCAATGAAATGGAAATTTTGAAGGTGGAACCGACCCCTTACAGCCTGCGCATGGCATCTCTGCTTCGGGATGCAGCCTATGAGCTGCTTTTGGCCGTGGACTGTCTCGAACAGCACCCCCGGGTGACGAGTGAGCACGCGCAGCGCGCTAAAGCGCTCGAAAACCGGGTGGAAGCTGTTTATCGAGAGGCGATTGCCGATCTCTTTAGCGAGGTGGATGATATTGCCCAGGTGGTCAAGATGCTAAAAATGCGCGAGGTTTATCGCCATTTGAGCAATGCGGCTGACCGCGGCGATGAGGCGGCCAATGTGCTGGCCGACATTGTGGTCAAGATTACCTGAAAGCCGGGAAATGCCCATAACATTATTTCTTCTCATCGTTGTCATCGTCCTGGCACTCGGCTTCGATTTTTTAAACGGGATTCATGATTCGAGCAATATCGTCGCCACGATGATTTCATCGCGGGCGCTGCCGCCGCGGGCAGCCCTGTGGATGACTGCCGTGGCTGAATTTCTCGGCCCCTTTATCTTTGGTGTGGCCGTGGCAGAAACAATCGGCGGTATCGCCAATGCTGAAGCAATCAGCCTGCAGGTGTTGATCGCCGCCCTTTCCAGCGCGATCCTCTGGAATTTATTGACCTGGTATCTGGGCTTTCCGAGCAGCTCATCGCATGCCCTGGTTGGGGGATTGATCGGCGCGGTGGTGGTCGGCGCCGGTTGGGGGGCGATCAATCTCGCCGAATTCAAAAAAATCTTGGTCGCTCTGTTAACATCCCCATTACTCGGTTTCATTATTGGCTTCATCTTGTTGAGAATTATCATGATCCTGTGCTGGAATTCTTCGCCGCGGGTCAATTGGATCTTCAAACGCGGCCAGATTTTCACCGCCGTGGCCCTGGCGCTCAGTCACGGCTCCAACGGTGCTCAGAAGACGATGGGCTTGATTACGCTTGCTCTGATTATCAGCGGATATTTGACGACGTTTGTTGTGCCCCAGTGGGTCATCTTTTTATGCGCCAGCATGATTGCCTTGGGAACAGCCCTCGGTGGGTGGAGGCTGATCCGGACCCTGGGAGGAAAATTTTATAAAATCCGCCCGGTGGATGGTTTTTCATCTCAACTGGCTTCTGCCAGTGTAATCATTGGCGCTTCTTTGGTGGGTGGTCCGGTGAGCACCACCCAGGTGGTCAGTTCGTCCATAATGGGGATTGGCGCAGCGGAACGGGTGAACAAAGTGCGCTGGGGTGTTGCTCAGGAAATCGCCACGGCCTGGCTGCTGACGATTCCGGCCACCGCGCTGGTGGCTGCCGGCCTGTACTGGATCATCATTCAGTTTATTCCGTAAGAAAAATTTTACCAAGGATCACATGACAATGAACAAAGCTTACGACCTGGTATGCATTGGCAATTACACTAAGGACACGATTATTTCCCCGGCCGGTATCCGCTATGTCGATGGCGGGGCGGTCAACTATGCTGCCCACGCTGCCGCGCGGCTGGGGCTGCGCACCGCCGTAGTCACCCGGCTTGCCAGGGATGACGCGCGCGTTGTAGAAAAGTTTGAACAGGCCGGCGTCAACTGTTTCGCCGTGTATTCCGCACACTCCACCCTGATGAAGCTCGAATATCCAACAACAGATCCCGACATTCGCCATTTATCTGTCGCTGCCACAGCAGGCACAATCACTGCTGAACAGGTTGAAAACGTGCAGGCCAGGGCAGCGGTAATCGGCTCAAGCCTGCGTGGTGAGGTCGGATCAGATGTCATCCCGATGCTGAAAGCCAGGGGTTGTCTGGTCGCGGCAGATATGCAAGGGTATGTGCGTGTTCTCCGCGGTGTGGAGCTCAAATACGAGCGTTGGGAAGAAATGCAAACCACGCTGGCCCAGGTCGATATTGTAAAAAGTGATGCGGTGGAAGCGGAGTTCCTCACCGGTGAGACTGACCTGCGTAAGGCCGCCCTGTTCTATGCCGCCATGGGACCCCAAGAGATCGTGCTGACCCACAAGGACGGCGTGCTTGTTTATGCGAACGGTATTTTCCGCGATATCGCCTTTCACCCGGTGCGGATGGACGGGCGCAGCGGCCGCGGGGATACCTGTATAGGAACTTATGTTGCCGTGCGCTTATCCCGACCACCGGGCGAAGCCGGGGTCTGGGCGGCAGCGGTCACAAGTTTGAAGATGGAAGACCTCGGTCCATTCAACCGCTCAATCGCTGAGGTGGAGGCGCTGATCCATGCCAAATACAATCATGGATCGATTCAGTGACGAGCAAGCCTGGATCAATCGACGCAAGAAAGAAGCGGCGGCTGGTTATGCACAACTTTTGTCCAACTTGATCGCTCAGTGGAATTCAGCGGCGCCGCAAGACCAGGCCTGGCTGATTTATTCTGCCAATTACCTCCTGCGCACCGGCGGCGTTCGCTGGGCGATCGATCCCGTAACCATGCGCTGGCGGGTTCCTGAAATGCCCGAACTGGATTTCGATCATGCCTTCGACCAGCTTGATTTTGTGCTGCTGACCCATAGTCACGCTGACCACCTGGATTTCGATTTACTGAGCGCCTTGCGCCATCTGCCGATTCGCTGGGTCGTTCCGCAGCACCTCCTGTCAAAAATGCTGGAGAGGGTAGCACTGCCGCCCAGTCTGGTCATCATCCCCCAGCCTGGGCAGCCTTTTACCATCAAGGGGGTTCGCATCATCCCGTTTGAAGGCCAGCATTTTGAAAAATCGGCGGCCGATGGCACGATCCTTCATGGGGTACCGGCGATGGGCTACCTGGTCGAATTCCAGGGAAAACGCTGGCTTTTTCCAGGCGATACTCGTGACTACTGTTCAGGATTACCACATTGGCTGGGCGCGGTAGATGGAGCGTTTGCCCATGTATGGCTGGGACGCGGCAGCGCAGCGCTGGCTGAGCCGCCGCTCATCGCCGATTTCTGCCGATTTTGTTCATCGCTGGGGGCGAAACGAGTGGCGCTGACCCATTTGGAGGAATTTGGCAGAGGTGCAGATGATTTCTGGGGTGTCAGGCACGTCCGGCAGGTGATCTCTCGCCTGGAAGAGATCGCCCCGCAGCTTGACGCCGCGGCTTATTACTCAGGCGAGTGCGTCAGCTTGTAGAACTTGGGTCAGCAATGGTCGAACAGAAGCGTTAGGCCTAGGAACTGGTGGAACCCGATCCGATTCGCGATGAAATACTTCTTGAGGAGGGCGGCGCCCGGCTCAGGCTGTGGGCTCAACGCGGCCGGTTGGGTCCAGATTAGCCCTGGGCAAGAGCTTCATGAGGAAGATATCTCTTCTCGTTTCATGGTGAGCTGGGCATGGTTCTGACGGGTAATAGGGTACCAGATGAGCAGCGGCAGTGCCACCGCAAAGGCAATCACCGGGACGATGGCAAAGAAAAAGCGGATTCCGAACAAAGTGTAGGGGGTCTGCTCCACGCCCGGCACGTAGCCGAAGAGTTTGAGCGCCCAGCCGCTGATCGCAATCCCCAGAGCGCCGGTCAGCTTGCCCAGGAATGAATTCACCCCGAAGTAAATGCCCTCGTGGCGCTCGTTGGTCGCGGCTTGATCGACCTCCACCACATCCGGCAGAATGCTCCACGGGAAGACGTACTGGGCTGAAAAACCGACCCCGGCTACGAACGCGATCAGGTAAATCCACGGAGTTGGTTCGGCCGGCAGCAAGAACGCAGCGATAATCGCCACGCTGGCGATCGCCAGACCCAGGGCGTATGCCGGGCCTTTGTTCGTCTTCTGGGCAACATACCGCCAGGGGATTAAGAACACGCCGATTGTCACCAGCATGACCAGCATCACCAGGGGGATTTGATCGGCCATCTGCAGTTGATAGGTCAGGAAGAACGGCAGCAGGCTGGTCAGCAGGGTAAAGCTGATGCTGATGATCGTGCTCATAATCACGTACTGCACAAACGGCCGGTTTTTAAACACCTGGCGGATCTGCTCCCAGGCTGGCATCTTCGCCGGCTGTTGATCTGGCCGAGGGCGTTCTTTTACTCCAAAGGTGGTGATCAGCAGGGTGATGATCGCCACACTCCCAAAGACTGCGCCCATCCCGCTGTAAGCGGCGGTCTTTGACCAGCCCAGGCTCATGAAAAGCCCGGCAACGGCCGTGGTCGCGGCTGCGCCCAGGATATACCCCAGCACGGTGAAAATCATCCGCACCGAAATCAACGACGTGCGCTCGTCATAATCATAAGTGAGCTCGGCCGATAAGGCATAATAGGGCACGCTGACCAGGGTTTGGAAAGTATCGGCTAACAAGAAAGAGCCCAGCACGGCCAGAAAAGCGGTTAATCCGGTCAGACCCGGTGGAATGGAGAACAGGAGCCACACCGTTAGACCAAATGGAATTGCACCGAGCAGCATGTATGGTTTGCGCCTCCCCCAGCGGCTGCGGGTGCGGTCGGAAAAGTAGCCAAATAAAGGATCGTTAATGGCATCCCAGGTCAGCTTGCCCACCAGCAGGGCCGTGCCGGCTACCGCCGGGTCAATCCCGGCGATATCGGTGTAGAAAAATAATAAAAAGAACTGGATGGAGGCGGTGAGCAGTGAAATCCCCAGGTCGCCGATGCCGTATAAGATTTTGGCTTTGGTTGTTAGTTTTTCACCCATGGTTCAGCTCTCCCGATGGCGGTTTTGTTGATTCTGGCAGGCAGCGCGCAGGAAAGTATCCCCGCGGACGACATGGACGTGGTTGTTATCCAGCCCGGATACGAAGTGGATAACATCGTCAAGGGTGGCGCGATAGGCGAACAGGTGGACGCCGATGAAGCGCGGCCTGGGCCCCGGTGCTGCAATCAACCGGCGCAAGCCGTCCAGCATGTCTTCGGCGTTGTCCCATAAATGGTCGAGGGTCGGCCATTGGTTGGCGACAAACATTGCCCTACCTACCTGGGTTTGTGGGGTGCGGTTTTGAACTGCGTAACCTGCCAGGTAGCCGGTCAAGCCCTGCGAATGCCCCGCCAGCAGGCGGATCACCCGCGCCGGTGGATCGGCGACATAAAAAGTAACCACGTTGATTCCAACCTGCTGGCAAGCCTTGCGGCTTTCATCCAGGTAAGCTGCAAGGGTCGGCGAGAGGGGAGGAATGACATACCCCGCTCCGGATGGTCCGGCAATCAGGCAGTCATTGGCAGTGGCGGTTCGCCTATATTTCTCAAAAAGAGCCGGGGCAAGCCCGGCCAACAGCGGTTGGGTTTCCCAATTGAAAGGGATGCGGCCGCGCTGCGGGTTGTACCAGTTTCCTAGCTCCCCGCTGTTCATCATCATCAATTGGTCGCCGTCCGAAAGGGTAAACGTGAGGTAGGTTCCTTGCGGATCTAGCTCAGGCTCCTGAGGAGGAAGGGTTGGCGACATTCCGAGCGGTTTCACCTGGCTGTGAAATGAGAAATTACCTGCCAGGTGCGCCGGAGCCAGGCGTAGGCCATTTGCAGACAGGTGGAGCATGAAGGCGAGCTCATCCTCGCGTTGGGTATGCCAGCCAAAAATGGTCGGATAGGGTTCTGCCCGGACTGCTCGTTGGATCTGCGTCGCCAGGCGCACTTCTCGCGACCGCCGTCCCATGGACGATAACCCCAAGCGACGGAGCGGCGCGTCCAGGCTGAGCGCAAAGATTCCTTCGCGCAGCCAGGGCGGCCCAAAGGCCAGCAGCAGGAGCAGCTTGTCTCCCCAGCCCTGTGACCGGCTGCTCAAGCTGTAGATAAAGATCTTTTGTTGGACCAGGTAATCCACAAATTCCGGGCGCTGCCAGCCGGGCTCGACACAGGCCACCGCGCCGGGTTTGCACTTGGAAAAAAGATGGGCAAAGGCCCAGGCATACAAATCGGCGCGGTCTTGCCACTTTCCGCACAGGTCATGCTGGACGGCCAGGCCAAGCTCTTTAGCCCACTTTTCTATCCCGGATTCGACCGGCAGCAAATCGTCTTGGGCGGCAAGCATCAGGGCGAGGTTGGCTGTATCGGCCATGGCGGCATCCCATATTACGCAGCCGTTCAGATTCTCCTGATGCCGGTGAACCAGTTCCTCCAGGCTGCTGAGAGCCTCAGTCTCGCAGCCGTGCGCCTGACGGTAATATTCCAGGTTGCGTTGATCCTGGTTCCCGAGCAAGGCGCGATACTTCCCGTACCAGAGCTCGTCATCCAGAAAGACCTCATTCGTCCGCCGGGCGTTGGGATCATCGTAAATGCCATAATCCAGGAAGACCGTCGGGGCGCGGCGGTTGACAATGCCCTGGAGCGCGGCAGCGCACAAGCGATATGGATAGGGTTGGCCAGAAATATCGAGCGTTTCGATTTGGCGGGGAATGCTGCCAGGAGGCATGTCAATATTATAACGGGAGACGATTAAAAGAGGCGCCAACAATGAGATGCTCCCCGGGAGGAGTAAGGTGGCTTATTTGGTGATATGATATGATGCGTAAAAGAGTTGCCTGCTGCCTGATGAGATGCCAGCTCAATTAAAGATCGCCCCAACACAAAAGATGGCCGTTACGGATTAGAATCGAACAACGAAATGGTGCAGATTTACAAACAACACCAGCGTGAACCCCGCGTCCTGCGCCGCAGTATGCCGGTGATGGGTGAAACTCTTAAAAAATTAACGGAGAGCTGTCAATGAACCTTCAGGAACTTACTGCAATATACGACTTTAGCGGCAAAACGTTTGCGGTGACCGGCGGCGCCGGCGCACTGGGTGGAGACGTGGTCATGGCGCTAGTTGGCTGCGGAGCGAATGTCATGATCCTCGATCTCCGGCTTGGGGGTGTTGCGGCGATTAAGGAACGCCTGGAGGACCGGGCAAACCAGGTTGACGCGCTCGAGGTCGACGTAATGAATCGCGACAGCCTGGTGACGGCCCGAGAGGCAATCAACAAACGCTTCGGCTCTCTCTACGGCCTGGTCAATGCCGCCGGTGGCAATAACCCGCGAGCGACGGTCAACCCGACGATGAGCTATTTCGACATCCCGGAGGATGCGTTGCGCTTTGTCCTCGATTTGAACATTCTTGGCACGATGATGCCTTGCCAGATCTTCGCCAAGCAAATGGTCGAGACCGGCGAAGGTGTGATTCTGAACTTTTCTTCGATGAACGCCTATCGCCCACTGACCAATATCGCTGCTTATTCGGCGTCCAAGGCTGCTATCACCAATTTCACCGCGTGGCTGGCAGTGTACCTGGCGCAGAACTTCTCTGGTAAGATCCGGGTCAATGCCATCGCTCCTGGTTTTTTCCTAGGCGAGCAGAATCGTTTCCTCTTGATAAACAAGGATAGCGGTGAATGGACTGCCCGCGGCCAGAAGATCGTAGATCATACCCCAATGGGCCGTTTTGGCAATCCGGAAGACTTGCTGGGTTGTGTGCTGTGGCTGCTCTCTCCGGCTGCTTCGTTTGTAACCGGTATCACGGTTCCGGTGGATGGTGGGTTCTCAGCCTATGCCGGAGTGTAGGGCCGTGAGACTGCGCCTGTCTCAGCGGGAACCTGCTGGCAAGAAGGAGGATGCAAACACATGGTGATCGCTCAAGTAATTGCAGAAACCGGCCTGCTGACATTCGCCGAAGTCATGGATGTGCTGACAAAGGGCCTGGGTGGTAGATTCACCGGACAGAAAGTACTGGTTCTCATTCCTGATCACACCCGGTCGCTGCCGCTCCCCGAGCTGTTTCGGATGGTGGTCGAAATTTTACATGATGTGGGGAAGCTTACTGTCATGGTTGCCCTGGGAACGCATCCAGGGTATTCGGAAGAAGGCCTGAACCACCTGGTGGGCATCACTGCTGAAGAACGAGCCACCACCTACCGGCATGTGGGTTTGCTCAATCATGCCTGGGATGACCCGGCGGCGCTGACCTCGCTCGGTCTAATGGGTCATGATGAGATCCGGCGACTTGCCGGGTCGAACTGGCATTCTTCCTTGCCCACCGAAATCAACATCCGAATTAACAAGGCAGTGTTGGAACACGATGCCGTGGTGATTGTCGGTCCGACATTCCCCCATGAGGTCATCGGCTTTTCCGGTGGGGCGAAGTATTTATTCCCTGGTATCTCTGGGCCGGAAGTCATAAACGCTACCCATTGGCTGGGCGCCCTTGCCACGGTTGTCGGCACGATCGGAATCAAGGATACACCGGTAAGAGCCATGGTTCATGCTGCTGCGGCGCATCTGAAAACGCCGATAACCCTGGCAGCCCTGATTGTCCAGGGGCATGAACTGGCAGGCGTGCTCGTCGGCGATGTGTACGATACCTGGGACGCGGCCGCAGATGTGTCGGCAATGCGCCACATCCACTGGGTCGATCATCCCTACAAACGTTTGTTGTCATGCTGTCCGCCGATGTATGACGAGCTGTGGACTGCGGGCAAGTGTATGTACAAGCTGGAGCCTGTGGTCGAGGAGGGCGGAGAGGTTGTAATTTACGCGCCGCACCTGGATGTGGTCAGTCGGGCCCATGGCAAATATATTTACCAAGTCGGTTATCATATCTTGCCTTACTTCTTGAACGATTGGGATCGTTTCAAAGACATCCCTACAGGAGTGTTAGCTCACAGCACCCATGTACGCGGGTCTGGGGTAATGGTGAACGGCGTTGAGAAGGCGAACGTCAAGGTTACCCTGGCGAGCAAAATTTCAGCCGAGGACTGCGCGAAAATGAATCTGGGCTATTTAGACCCGGCCTCTATCGATCCGGCCGAATGGAAGAATCGCGAGGACGAAGGCATTCTTTATGTAGCCAGAGCTGGCGAAATGTTATACAAGGTAAAACAATAAGCACAATTATGGCGAAATGAGGAGATAGGCATGAGCTATGGCATGAACTTAAAAACAGAGGGTGCGTTGGATCTGGTGTCTCTGGGTGCGCTGGTCCATCGGCTGGACCCCGGGATCATCCCCTTTCGCAAAGCCAGTCACTGTGACATCCATGTGAGCGGTGGTGAATTTAATGTGGCTGCGAACCTGGCTGACTGCTTTGGTTTGAAAGCGGGCATTGTGACCGCCATGGTTAAATATCCGATCGGCGATCTGATTGCTGAACGGGTGAGAGCTATGGGCGTCACCCCGTTCTACAAACACTTTGAGCACAACGGCGTAACCGGCCCGAACATGGCGACGGTCTACAGCGACTGCGGCCAGGGTATCCGGGCGCCGGTGGTGTTCTACAACCGCGCCAACGAGGCGGCTGCACAGCTAAAACCGGGCGACTTCGATTGGAACAAGATCTTTGCCGGCGGCGTGCGCTGGTTCAACAGCGGCGGCATCTTCGCCGCCCTGTCTGAGACCACCGGCCAGCTAATTATTGAGGGCATGAAAGCAGCTAAGGCGGCCGGCGCTATCATCTCCTTCGATTTGAACTACCGCGCCAAACTGTGGAACCTGTGGGGCGGGCATGCGGTCGCTTTGAAGGTGCTCCGCGGGATTGTGGAAAACGTCGACGTGATCGTCGGCAACGAAGAGGATCTGCAGATGGGCCTCGGCATCCCCGGTCCGGAGGTTGCGGCCAAATCCAAGCTTGACCCAGGCGTATTTTTCGGTATGATTGACAAAGTGACCGCCATGTACCCGAATGTCAAGGTTGTAGCTACCACGCTGCGCGAGGTGCATTCGACCAATCGGCACAGTTGGGGGGCGGTCGCCTGGGTGAACGGCAAAACTTACCAATCACCCACTTGTGAACTGGATGTGGTGGATCGTGTGGGTGGTGGAGATGGCTATGCCGCCGGGTTCTTCTATGGGCTATTATCCGGCGTCTCTGAACAGGAGGCGGTGAACCTTGGCTGGGCTCACGGCGCGCTGCTGACTACCTATCCAGGGGATACCACGATGGCGACTATAGACCAGGTGCGGGCGTTTGCCAAGGGTGGCTCGGCGCGCATTCAGCGTTGAGATTATTAGATTAATGAGGAAGACAACCGGCGAGTAATGAGAAAATCCTCGATCAATTATCCATCGCTGCGATTCGCACCCTTACGCTGGATGTGATCGAACAGGCCGATTCCGGACCTCCAGGCACTCCGGTGGGGATGGCGCCCGTCTCCTGCACCCTATATCAGCGTTTTTTTTGCGCTTCGACCCCGCCGGTCCGATCGAGCCCAATCGTGACCGTTATATCCTGTCGGCCGGGCGCCGCTTCAGGCTGCTCCACAGCCAAAGATCAACTTGTTAAAACCAAATCAACACGGATGGGAGAAATTCATGAATGCATGTATGTGCAGTTCGGCGGCTTCCTGGCGAAGAAGCGGTGGGGCATTCCGTTTGTCTTGAAGGTCCACTCGCTGGAGCCGCTGCGTTCGCACCTTCCCACTGGACGACATGGATCGGATTCACTGGTCGATTTCACCGGATTACGCAGTACCCCGTGGGATTGACCGGGTTTTAGCTTTGTGTATAATTGCGCAGAGCAATGAACAATTCGGGAACCACGGAATGGGCATCTGCTTATCCTGGGTGTTGGCCCTCAGAGCACTCAAGGTTTCCCGTTGACCAGTACAGACTGTCCCAGTTGCCCACGGGAAATCCTGGATCGTGGAAGATATGGTAGAAATGCCTTCAATTTTTAGCAAACAAAATTTTCAAAATATTTTAGCTGTTTTTCCAAAAGTAACCGGGGATATTTTAATTTATGGGATTGGTGGTTCTTTAGCACAACTGGTCGGCCTGATCACCCTACCCATTCTTACCCGGATTTTGAGCTCTGCCGAATTAGGGGCGGTCGATGTTGTCAACGCCGCCAGCGGCTATTTTGTGGCAATAATCACCATGCAAATTCCTTCGGGGTTGATGAGGTATTTCTACGATACCTCAGATGACCCCAGGGCGGATCAAAAGAAAATGGTTTCCAGCATGGTCTGGTTTATCCTGGCTTTCGGCGGGGTGTTTGTCGTGTTGGGCTCAATAATCAGCCCGACCCTCTCCCAATTATTTTTCTCGAGTGAAAAATATGCGTTCGCTACCAGCCTGGCGATCGCCAGCCTGCCGCTGCTCTCGATTAAAGACACGCTCGCCAATGTGTTAAGGATGCAGCGCAAGCCGATTAACTTTCTTGCACTCAACATCAGCTTTGCTGTGATCAATTTCTTATTGGTCTTAATATTTGTTGTTTATTTTAGTTGGGGTGTCACTGGATTCTTCATCGCGCAGCTCATAGCCGCTGTGCTCATCGCTTTGGCCAGCGCCTGGCAATGCCGTGAGTTTCTTGGACTGACATTTTCCAAAACGTGGTTTACCCGAATGGCTGCATATGGCATTCCAATGATGCCAGGGACCTTGTTGAGCTGGGGTATGCTGACGATTAACCGTATCTTGTTGACGCAATATACAGACCAATCCCAAATCGCTTATTACGGTGTCGCTACGAAGACCGCAAAGATGGTAGAAATGGCAGTGACTGCTTTTATATTAGGTTGGCTGCCTGTATTCCTGGCGAATATCGATAGCGTCACTTTCCACCAGAAGCTGGATAAGGCCTTGCGTTATTACTTTTACGCGACCATCTGTCTTTCTGCGCTGGTTACGGTGTTTGCAAAGCAGATTTTTCATATTCTTGCACCACCAGAATATCAGGTTGGCGTCCCCCTGGTGGCCCTGTTATGTTTAAGGCAGGTTTTCAATGGCACAACCTATACATTTACAGTTGGCATTGTTCAAACCAAGAAGACAATTTACGTCTCTGTATCTACTGCCTTTGGCATCATCGCCACAATTTTAATAAGTTTGGTTTTATTACCGCTTTATGGTATATTTGGAGCCGCGATTGCCGATGTGGTCGGAATTTTCGTCTATGTAGTTTTCGCGTTTATCTTCTCGAATGCTCTCAAGAAGCTGACCTGGAATTTAAAGCCATTGTTCTGGACCCTGGTTTGTTTTTTAATGATCTGGTTGCTTTCCATCAACGTGGTTTTCCAAAAACCGGTTATCGATTTTATCTATCGCATCGGGCTATTGGGTTTATTTTTAATTTTGGTCTTTCTGGTAATCGATCGCGGTAATTTATTGAAGACTTTCTTGAGCGCTTCAGCTAAATTCCTGGCTAACGAGAATGCTTCGAAAGGGTAGTCGACGCGATAAATGAATTCCCAACCGTCCGTATCAATCCTCACTGCGTGCTATAACTCCAAAGAATTTATTTCCGAAACGATAGAATCTGCTTTATCGCAGACTTATCCCAATTTTGAAATGATCCTGGTAGACGACGGGCCAAAAGAGCCGATCAAAGAGATTGTTGAGTCGTTTAAGTCTCCAAAGCTTCACTATTATTTTATTGAAAATCGAGGACCGGCGGGGGCGCGCAATTATGCTGCCCGGCATTCTTCTGGCGATTACGTCGCTTTCCTCGATCATGATGACCTATGGGCGCCTCAAAAATTAGAGCAGCAACTGGAAGAGCTGGAACGAAGGAATGCGGTCTGGATTGCTTCGGGCAGCCAGACGGTCAATGCGTTCACCAACAAAGTCTTGGAAACTCAGCAAAAACCTGATTATTACAAAAATGTTTTTTATGATATTTTACAAGACACTTATTTATGGGCTTTTTCTTCGGTCATGATTAAGAAGAGCGTTTTCTTTGATGTCGGTTTATTCGATGAGAGCATCTGGTTTATGGATGACCGGGATTTATACCTTCGAATTGCCCAGAACCATCCCCTGGCTTACCTCTCGGCAATTCATGTGATAAGTAAAGTGCATGGTTCAAATATAACGACGAGTTTATCGGTGGAAAAGAAACTGAAAATCCATGCAACTTTATTACAAAACGCACAAAAATTGAAAGTCGATATCCCGCAAGAAGTCATCGATAACTCAAACCAGGCGATGTACGCAACAGCCTGCGTAGATTTTCTCAGGATGAATGATGTACCAAATACCCGCAGGATGTTGAAATTAATAAAAATTGATCCTGGTAACGCCAAATTTCTACTTTACAAATTACTCTGCAGGTTGGATGATGATACCGTAGTCCGCATCATGACAAAATTTAGAAAATATCGTGCCCGAATTAATAAATCCAAACTTTATCCGACAACAAAAGTATAATCAATAACTTGGTTGTAATTATTCAATCCTGATTACCAGTTAAAACGCATGCAAAATAAACGGGTGGCGGTATTTATTCCGACATTGGCGAGCGGCGGCGCTGAATCTACCATGGTTATTCTAGCCAAAGGCCTGCAAGCAAGAGGGTATGATGTCGACCTGCTTGTAAAAAACAAGGAAGGTGCATTCAGCCAATTCATCCCGGATTCAATCAGGATAATTGATTTTAACGTCTCCAGCATGCGCTATACGCTGCGAAAACTAATATCTTATAGCAGAAATGAAAGGCCCTTGTCAGTTGTTTCTGCAATGGAACTGCCCAACCTGATTTCGATTTTAGCCGGTCTGTTTGCCAGGCAAAGGCCAAAGATAATCGTCTCAATTCACTCGATCATATCCAAACACCCGCCGATTTATAGTCGAATTGCGGACCGGATTTTATTCGGAGTTTTGTATCGTTTTTCCGACGTTATTGTCTGCGTTTCCAATACCTGCGCCCAGGATGCAATTCACTATTTGAAATTACCACGCTCAAAAGTACACGTGATCTATAATCCTGTGTTCCGGCCAGAAATCCTTGAAAAAGCGAATGAGCCGGTATCCTGTTCGTGGTTCGGCGATAAATCGATATTGAAGATAATATCAATCGGCAGGCTTGTGGTAGAAAAGGATCATAAAACGCTCATTAAAGCGTTTAAGTTGGTAAGAGAGACTCATAAAGCGCAGTTGATCATCCTGGGCGAAGGCCCTTTACAACCTGACCTGCTGCAACTGATCAAAGCTCTTGATCTGGATCAGGATGTGTTGTTACCCGGTTTTGTTCAAAATCCTTATCCGCTTATTTCGCAATCAGACGTATTTGTGTTATCTTCAACGAGCGAGGGGTTGGGAAATGTCCTGATTGAGGCGATCGCCTGCAATTGCCCGGTTGTAAGCACGGATTGCCCGGGCGGGCCGAGAGAAATCCTAAAAAATGGCCAGTATGGCCATTTGACGCCTGTAGGCGATTATGTGGCAATGGCGGATGCGATCAAGCGCGTTATTCAGGGGGATAAGCGCCTGGCGCCTCGCGAATGGCTGGAAAAATTCCGTCTGGACAACAGTGTTGACCAGTACCAACGGTTAATTGAGGAAAAGGATAACCCATTATGACATCAAACCAAGTGACCAAAATTGGAATTATTGGGACAGGTTTTATTGGGGATGGATTGTTAAAGACGATTAGTTTTCTTCCGAATATGACTGTCTCCTGTATTTTAACCCGCAGAAATCTTGACCATTTTTCGGATCAAGAGCTCTACACGAATTCCGTCAATCAATTGATTGATCGCTGTGAGGTTGTGGTTGAGTGTAGCGGTGACCCGGTTTACGCAACAGAAATTTTGTTAAAAGTTCTGCAAGCAGGCCTCCCGGTGGTCACAATGAACGCCGAATTGCATATTACTGCCGGCAGCTATCTTTCACAGCATGGGTTTATCACCGAGGCCGAAGGCGATCAGCCAGGAACCCTGGCGGCTTTACATCGTGATATTGTAGCCATGGGCTTTAAGCCTCTCGTGTATGGTAACCTGAAAGGCTTTCTCAATCGTTACCCCACCTTTGAAGAAATGCAGTACTGGTCAAGAATTCAGGGTATTTCGCTTGAGCAGGTCACCGGTTTTACAGATGGCACCAAGCTGCAGATCGAACAGGCATTCGTGGCAAATGGCCTGGGCGCCAAAATAGCGATCCAGGGCATGTATGGTTATATTAGCGAGGATATCGAAGAGGGCTCAATTCGCCTGGCTGAACAAGCAAAAGTGATGGAGGCGCCGATCAGTGATTACCTGCTTTGTCATCCCCAGGCAAAAAAGAAATTTCCTGCCGGGGTCTTCATCACTGCCGAATATGATCAGCGGCAGGCAGCCGCCTTAAAATATTTAAAGCTCGGCGATGGCCCGTTTTATACGCTTATTCGTAATTATCATCTGTGCCACCTCGAAATTCCGAAGACGATTCGCCAGGTGATCCAGGGTGAGGGCGTTCTTCTCGATAATAGCGATCACCCCACTGCAAGCGTGGCAGTTATCTCAAAAACACTATTAAAACCTGGAACCAGAATCACTCGCGCCGAAAGAATCTTTCTGGTGCGCGGTGAAGCCATTCCGATCGAGGCCGTACCAAATCACGCGCCGATTGGTTTGATGAGTAATGCGGTCATTACACGGGCAGTAGAGCCAGGGCAAATGATCCTTTTTGACGACGTGGAAATTAATGATTCACTTGCTTATCAGGCCTGGAAATATAGTTTAAATCTGGTCAAATGAAAGTCAATGCCTGTCTGCACCGCCTGGAAATGTTGGACATCAACCTGAACGTGGCGCCTCCTGTTCTGCAAGGTAGTTCTCGGCCCGCTGCGCCATTCCGAAAGCGGTCGGATCATCAACCTTGCCTCACGGCTGCTTCCTACATCACCGGGCGCTGCGATTGGGCTTTCCGGAGGTAGTTTTTGCCCAGGGGAATCTACGATATTGCCGCAAAATCTAAGCTCGTCCCTGGCTGATAAATATCACCACCTGCAGGATATTCTGCGCCAGATGGATTCTGTCATGATCGGTTTTTCAGGTGGTGTGGATAGCAGCCTGCTGACCTGGGTCGCCAACGCGGTGTTGAAAGAACACATGCTGGCGGTAACGGTGCGCTCGCCGGTGGAATCGCCGGAAGAGACAGAACTGACGCTTGACCTGGCGCAGCTCGGAAATTTTCGTCACCTGGTCGTCGACATGGATGATCTGGCCGACCCGGTCTTCGCCGCCAATCCACCTGACCGCTGCTTCCACTGCAAGTTGCGTCGCTTTCAAACCCTGCAGGCGATTGCCCGCCAGCAGGGCATCGAATGGCTGGCGGACGGTACTAACGCCGACGACGCCAGCGATTACCGGCCGGGATTGCGCGCTCTGCAGCAGATCGGGGTGCGCAGCCCGCTGGCGGAGGCCGGGCTGACAAAATCTGAGATTCGCGCCCTGGGACAAGCGCTTGGCCTTCCAAACTGGAATAAACCGGCTGCGCCATGCCTGGCCACGCGCTTTCCTTATTACACCCACCTGACCCGAGAGGAGATCGAACGGGTCGGCCAGGCCGAAACCTACCTGCACGGGTTGGGCTTTACCCATGTCCGGGTACGGGTACACCAGGACATGGCCCGGATCGAAGCGGCGCCGGAGAATTTTGTCGATCTGTTAACCCAACGCGAGCAAATCGTCGCCGAATTGCGCCAGATGGGTTACGCTTACGTGGCCCTTGATTTACTCGGCTACCGTACCGGCAGTATGAACGAGACGCTTTCCGACGAGGAAAAAGAGACGGGTAGCCTGTTTTGATTGTGTTGGCGGCGCCATGCTGCTAAGTGCGCTATGAGGTGCTGGGCACGCGAGGCGGATGGCGGTCTGCGAGAAATCGTATAACAGCTTGTCGGTTGGCGCCTGGCTTTAGAGCCCACCCTCACTCTGCCACGAAAAAGTCGCTCATTTTGCGGACGCGGTCGCGGATTTCGGGAGTTTGCAGCTCTTCTGGCGTGTAATTCATCTTGTAATCGTTTTGCTCCTCATAGCCGCCGGGTTCGTAGATCAGCATATTGTGGCTATCCTGACCGCCTAACACCCTGACGCTGTGTACGGTATTCGGCGGAACATAAAGCGCGTCGCCGGCCTTGAGCACGTGGGTTTCTCCCTCTACCGTCCATTCCACCTGACCATCCAGCACATAGAATGTCTCAGCATGGTTTTTGTGGTAATGCGGAGGCACCTCAAAGGTGGACAGCCAACGCGACACCATAATGCTGTAACGACCTTCGCTTTGCGCCTTGGTAACGATGAGCTCGACATCGGTCACGCCGTCTTCTTCAAAAGTCGGCCTTTTACCGGCCATGGAAAATACGTGTTTTGCTTTGGTTGTGTTCATAGGTGCTCCATTCTGATTGATTAATACGCCACGGTGATCCGTTGGCGGATGAAACGCGGCTGCTCGATCTCATCGAGCATAGCAGCCGCGAAGTCTTCGTTAGAGATCGTGCTTTTGCCCTGAGCGTCGCTGAGAAGCTGGTCGCCGCCGATGCGGTAGCTGCCAGTGCGTTGACCGGGGGAAATCATAGCCGCCGGGCTGAAATAGGTCCAATCCAGGCTGGCGTCCTGGCGGTAAACCTCCAGGGCATCGCGATGCGCCATGGCGACCGGTCGCCAGGATGGCGGGAACTGAGGGCTGTCCACTAACTGCAAACCAGGGGCGACTTCCAGGCTGCCCGCGCCCCCGACGATCAACAGACGGCGGACTTGGGTTGCCCCTAAACCCTGGATGAGGGAATGGGCAGCGGTTATGAGCTGGATGGGAGTATCGAAATCGGGGGCGATGGCGGAGACGACGGCCTCATGCCCGGTCACTTCGGCGGCGACAAGCGTTGCATCCAGAACATTCGCCTGGCGCAGGATAAAGCCCGGACGGGATAAGTCGCTTTTCTCCGGGTGTCGCACCAGGCCGGTGACTTGATGTCCACGCGAGAGCGCCTCCAAAGCAATCGCTTTGCCAATGCTCCCGGTAGCGCCAAATAAAGCAATATTCATTACAGAATTCTCCTATTCAATATGGCTTTCATTCCAAGACGATTTTATCTTACGATCCGAGTTAATGGAGCAAATTGCTGCCAACAACTACAGGCCGAAGACAGTTAAGACCCGCCGCTATCTTTCCAGTAAATGCTCGGCAAACACCAGCCGCTGGGCGCCGGTTTCACTGCGCAAGATAAGTGAATTGGTCTCGGCTTTTGTTTGGCGAAATATCACCCCCTTGAGCAGCGAACCGGCAGTGATGCCCGTGGCTGCAAAATACACCTGTTCACTTTTTACTAAATCCTGCGCGCGAAAGATCGTTGTCAGGTCATAACCGGAATCACACACTGCGTTTTTTTCAGCCTCGCTCTGCGGATATAAGCGGCCAATCAACCCACCCCCCATCGCTTTGATCGAGCAGGCGGCCAGCAGCCCTTCGGGTACACCACCGGTACCCATCAGCAAATCTACCCCACTACCTGGCGAGCACACCTTCAGCGCCCCGACCACATCGCCATCTTGATGCAGGACGACATGCGCTCCTGCTGTCCGGATTTCGTCGATCAGGAGTTCATGCCGTGGCCGGTCCAGTACAAATACCGTCAGGTTATTCACTTTCATGCCCTTAGCCCGCGCCACCAGTGAGAGCGTCCAGGCAGCCGGGGCATCCAGGCACTCTTCCACCAGGTAAGGGGCTGCTTCGGCATCTACGATGATCTTCTCCATATAAACAGCATGAGGAGGTTTCCAGATGGTATTGCGCGGCGCAACTGCGATGACGGATATCGCCCCCGGGTATCCTTTGGCAAGCTGCATCCGCCCATCGATCGGATCGGCCACGACATCTACCTCCGGGCCGTTTCCACTTCCCACTCGGCGCTGGCTTGTCAGGGCCAGGTCATGCTCGGAGCGATCCTCTTCGCCCAGGACAATTAACCCATCAATATCGATTGTGTCGAGCACTTGCTTCATGGCCTGGGAAGCGGCCTGGTCTGGCTCAATCGCCTCGCCCATGCCGATCCAGCTTCCAGCCGCCAGGGCGGCAGCTTCTGTCGCCCGTACTAACTCCAGGCCCAAGTTGCGTGGCAGCTTGATTTCACTCATGTCTTTTACTCTCCTCCAACTGCCTCGAGCAGATTCGCTGATTCCCAGGCATTCATCCCACCCTCGAGGACGCGCACCTCGGCGATCCCTGCTTCATCCATTCGGGCGGCCGCCCGACTGCTGCGCCGCCCCCCCTGACATACCAGCACCACCGACCCACCGGCCGCCCGGCCGGGATCGCCTAAAATGACCGGCAGCGGGATTAACTTCGCCCCGGGAATGTGGCAGCGCCGGTACTCGCGCGGCTCGCGCACGTCGATCACCTGCGGCGGCGCGGCCGAGTGCAGCTCGCGCCAGAGATCCTTAGCCAGCACAGAATGCGCCGCGCCGTGCGGGATCGTCGTATGGGGGATTTCGCCCACCAGATCTAGCCGCTTGGCAAGCCCCTGGCATTCTTTGAACGCCCGCGCCGGGCATTCGTATGTGCAGATCGCCGGATCGAGCACCTTGTAAAACATATGTTGGATGGCTTCCTGACCCCGCCCCAGGAAATGGTCAGCCCCGATCTGCCCGGAAAAACCCGTCGAGTGCATGATGTCCATCACGGGGGCCTGGCAGCGGCTGATATACACGTCCCCACCCGCATCACGATAAGCGCGTAAAACTGCCTCCAATGCGTGAATTCCACTGATATCACAATTTTCGACGCTGTACATGCGCAGCAGTATATAGTGTTGATGAGGATGGCGCGCCCGGTGGGCCAGAAGCTGGTTTTCGATATGCTGCACAGCCCCGAAGTACAGGTCGCCCATAATTTCAACAATCGAAAGCTGGGGGCACTGGTTTTCATCTTGACCAGAAACCAGCAGCTCAAACTTGCCGTCCGGCAGCACCTGGCGTACCTGCGGCATGCTGGTCTTCAATAAATAATAGGCCAGCGACATCAGGATTCCGGTTAGCACGGCGTACTGCAGCGGCAGCAGCATGGTTGCCGCAAATGTGGTCACCATGATCACCCGGTCGCCGCGCACGCCTTTCCAGATCCGGGTGATCTCCTTGCGGTCGATCAACTGGAGCGCCACGACCAACACCAACCCCGCCAGGGCGGCTAGCGGGATATATGCAGCCCAACTGCCGAAGGCCAATACCGCTGCAAATAC